>CAMYVX010000003.1 GCA_947302535.1 uncultured Caryophanales bacterium | reverse complement strand
TTAGATTAATTTCAGGTTTTTCTTAAGAAACGGAATTTACTTTAAGAATTCATATCACCTCATAGTGAGTCTTGCAAACCGAAGGTGGGTGATGTAATATATGATTGTGTTTTGGTGGTGCCCCTACATCTAGGGCACCTCTTTCTTTATCTAGTTAACTAGAATCGAAAGAACTAATGTCACTATTAGTACCAATTTCATCACTAAGAGAAGTTTCCTTCTCATTAGAGACTAACCGCCTTTCTGACTTTAATAAGTAATTACAAGCAAAGAACTTACAAATTAAAGTCACTGGATGATCATTCATTTCTGAAGAACCCTCCTAATAATTAATAGACGGAGAAATTGGTTAAAATTTTAAAAATATTTAAAAAAGTTTTAAGAAAAAGAAAAGGAGCCATAGGCTCCTATAATCTATAAATAGACATTTGATACTATTTCTTAGTTGTATATTCTAACTTGATACCGTAAGTAGATTCGTAAATATTTTTCCACGCTCTTTCGTTTTCTTTTAACATTCTTTCGGTATTGTCTTTAATAGATAAACCATGTTCTGGATAAATAGGTGGACAAATATGAAGTGTATAAGCTTGAATCTTATAGCCTTCTTTATCTAATTTATCAGTATCTCTCATTGTGATGAATGTAGGGATAACAGGAACGTTACTCTTTGCAGCGAATCTAAAGGCACCTTCTCTTAATGGTTTAGGTTTACGATAATTCCACCACATAGATTGTTCTGGATAAATAAGAATATAATTACCTTTCTTTAACCAATAATCTACAGAGTCCATCATTTCACGCATAACGTCAAAGTCACTGGCTAATGGGAGGGTATAACAATATCTCATGAATCTGCCATATAAACCTGGGAAGGTATAATTACCTTCTTTAATAATGGTAAATAGTTTCTTACCTCTTAAATGTTTCTTTGCTACTAAGTGAATGGGGATTGAATCAAATGGATTAAAGTGGTTAGAAGTAATAATCGCACCAGTTTGTAAATGTTTAAGATTTTCAATACCTTCTACTCCGTCAATAACAATATCGCCCTTCTTAATTAGCTTATTAAAGAAGCGGATACTTTCTCTATAAGTCCATCTAGATAAGGTTCTTGTTCTCCATTTTTGATGTTTATAGTCAACGTCTCCGACAGAAAGATATCTAAATGGAGGATCGTTTTCCACGTCTTCAATAAAGCGTCCTTCTTTTTCGAATTGTTGAATCTTTTCCAGAATTTCTCTTCTTTCATTGTCATGAAGCATTTCTTCTTCTCTTTTTTCAAAAGAGGCAGTTTCTTCTTCGGCTTCTTGATATGTTTTTCTTTTCTTAGCTTCTAATAAACAAAGTTTCTTTAAGTTTTCCATACCAGCTTCTTCAGCTTCTATGGCTTTAGGCGATATAGTAGCGCGCATACCGTATACGTATGTCTTTAAACCAGCGCGTTCAGCATAGTCAAAGAAGTAATCTTCATAGAGAATGTCTTTTCTTTTCCATGGCTTAAAGATTAAGTTGTAGTGGATTAGTTTAGGATTCTCTACGCCCCCTGCGATTGGCATGGTGTTCCAAGTTGGATCGACATAAAAGACTTTGTCTTTACAGACAACGTTTAAGACATCTTGGTCTTGGGCAACTTTATAAACAACTGATTTAGTTAAGTTAACAATTTGACGAGTGAAGTGCTCGCTTCTCATCTTCTTTAAGTTCATCACTAAAATACCAGCGTTGAAATAGTTTTCATGACGAATATCTAAGGCCTTTTCAACATAAGTGATGAATTCAGGAACGATTTGTACGGAAGCATCTCTAATGGCCCCGACGATGTTATCACCGATATCGGTATGATATAGTTCAGAGATATCACCGTTAACAACGATATCGCAGTCTAGATATAAAGCTTTATCAAGCCAGAAGAAAGTATCAGGAATAACTAAACGGTAATATGTTGTTAATGTATAGTAGTCTCTTACTTTGAATTTATTTGATAAAGAACGAATTTGTCCGCCGACATCTCTAAATTTCATATTAAAGTGACGGTTTCTCATTTTCTTAATGATATCTTTGCTAGCCATAGATAAGCCGCTATGGAGAATGTAAATATCGTATTTATAATTCTTCGAAGCGTGGAGCATAATACTTGTTAAAGTAATCTTTAAAAAGTTGATGTAGTTATCATCCACAGCGAAGAAAATTGGAATGCGTTTTTTGTTCATAGTAAAATCCTCGTTTTTTATTGTAAATGAGAAAACACAGTTTTTCTAGAAAAAATGTGTCTATGACTTTATTAGCCAAGGAAAAAAACAATTATCTTTTTTAATATTTTGCACATCTATATAATATAGATAAGAAAGGAATTGTTTCTTACTTAAGAAATAATCGAAAGAATTATGAAAAAATACATTTGTCCAGTTTGTCAAACGACTTTTGATGAAAGAGTGGATGCTTGCCCAAAATGTGGCGCTCGTTTTAAAAAGAAAGAAGACTCCAACAAAGCTCCTTTAGAAAACAAAGCTCCAGAATGCACTTGCGATAAAGTTGAGTATAACAAAGAATTCTTTACCGGTGGATTAAACGAAAGAATTTTAGAAATCTCTAAAGCTATTAATCCATTCTTCTTAATTTTTGCTCTTTTATTTGCCACGGCAGCGATTGCATTAGCAATTGTTGGTTTCTCTAATGAAAATCCCGCTCTTGGGGGTAGCGGACTTCTCTTATTAGTTCCTGCCTTATTCTTCCTTCTCTTATATTTCTTAGAAAGATATAAGATTATCGTTACTTCTAAACGTATTTATGTGAAGAAAAGAAGTTTATATTGTTCTTCTTATCCATTAAAACATGTTACCCATGTTACAAGATTTAGAAGAGCCATCCGTTTTGGAGTTGCTGGTCATCATCATCTCTTCCCATATTGCACAAACGCAGTTAACACTGTGGCCGCGATTGCCAATCGTAGTGTTGAGATTCAAGATATCAAATAAGATAAACTTAAATTAATTGAGCCATCTTTATCGAGATGGCTTTTTCTTTATTTTTGTAAATAAAAATAAGATAATAATAATGATGAAATCAGTGAGTAAAGGAAAAGTATTTATCTCCATGTTCGCAGTTATTGCGGGCTCACTTTTAATATTTGCTTCTTATTTTGAGAAATTGGCTTTTAAACCATCAATTGATGTTAAAAAGATTGTCTTAACGATTAAAGAAGATGAAAGCAAAGTAGATTACGCTCTTTCCTATACAATCAAGGAAGATAGAAAAGTGGCGGTGAAAGTGAAAAACGAATTCTTTGATTTAAAGGATGAATTATCGTCTACCTCTGGAGATTCATATTATTTCACCGGGAGCTTCACATCTTTAACAAGCAAAGCAGAATATAACTTCATTATTTTAGAAAACAATATTGAAGTGTATAAAGAATCATTTGTCTTATCAGTTGAGTAGGAGGATATTATGGCTAATAGAGTATTTGTCCCTTTTTCAAAATTAAGTAAACAAGAAAAGAAAAAAGTCATACGTAATAACATAATTTTTACCTTGTTTACTGCTTTTATGGTGTTAACCTATGTATTCGATAAACAAATCTTTGGAAGTGCTGAACAAGGCGGCATTTTTGATAAGGTATTTGAACCATGGTTTATTTGTGAAATTTATCGCAAGATTCCCAGTGTCATTAATACCATTAGAATTATTATTTGGGCTATCATTATTTTGAAAATTATCAAACTTTTGATGGGAAAAACTCTGATAAAAAACAAAAAAGGCCTCACAATTGCCTATATGACATACTCATTGTTGAGATGGGTTTTAATCATTGCTTGTATCCTCTTTATTTTAGGTACTTGGGGTGTTGATACAACCACCCTCATTGCCTCTGCTGGAATTTTAACCTTAGTAATAGGTTTAGGCGCACAGTCTTTAATCACCGATATTCTCGCGGGAATCTTCATTGTTTTTGAAGAGATTTATGAAATTGGTGACATCATTTGCTTTGATGGCTATAGAGGGACAGTGACTGCGATTGGTATTAGAACAACAGAGGTTGAAGATGCTGGCGGAGATGTTAAATACATCAATAATAGTGAGATTCGTCAAGTCATTAATAAAAGTAAGAAATCTTCTTTGGCGCGTTGCTATATCAATATTGAATATCAAGCTGACTTAGCAAAAGTTGAAAAGATCATCATTGATAATTTAAAGGAAGTTGGTAAAAAGATACCTGCGATTATTTCCGGCCCTACATATAAAGGCGTTTCTGAATTAGGACAAAGTTCTGTTCAATTACTAATAACTGCAGGATGTAAGGAAAAAGATGTTTTCCAAGTTCAACGTGATTTAAATAAGCAAATGAAATTATTGTTTGATGAACATGGAATTATAATTCCATTCCCTCAACTTGTTATTCATCAAAACGAAGATTAAAGTTTTGGTAAAGCATCAACAATATCGCGAACATAAGAGGTCATTCTTTCTGGAGTGATCTCTTCTTTTCTATTAAGCCAGAAAACTAAAACATAAAATAAAGCGCCCGCCGCAAAAGGAGGGAGAAGTGGATTCTCTTTAAGTGTTTCCTTATATTGCTTATTGGTGGCTATTAAGTAACGAATATAATTCTCAAATTGAGATAAGATTAATTGCTCTTGTTTAGATTTTGAAAGAATATAGATTTGTCTTTTATACTTTTGGCAGAAGACAAATAAAGAATATATTAACTTCTCTAAATCAATATTCTTCTCTTTTTTGATTTCATCAAAGAATTCCGCGAATCTTTCATCAGAATAATCAATAAAGACATCATTCTTATTATTATAATGACGGTAAAATGTCATGCGTGATATTCCAGCCTTCTCACAAATATCCATGACGGAAATAGATTCATAATCTTTTTTTCTAAGGATCAATTCGTAGAGGGCTAGAGTGATTAAATCTTTACTTGTAATATTCTTTTTCATGCTTCTATAATGATACACTTGTCACATGTAAAGATAAATACTCTACTTTTATAAAGTATTGTCTTTGCAATAATAATAAATATCATATATGATATCTCGTATGGAAAGAAAAATTGTTAAAACACCCTTAAATTCTAAAGCCTATGAAATAAAGCAAAATGATATCTTCGCTTGGTCACTTGAAAAAGAAGAGATGATTAATGAACATATGATTTGCTTAACTTTTGTCAGAGACGAAAATTTACCTCATCTAGAAGAAATCAAGGGTTTAGAGAAACAGTTTAATAAAGTAAGCAAGATTCCTTTATGGTTACTTGTTATCTTTACTTTTTTAACAGTAACTTTCTTTACCATCTTTTTAATCATTTATTTTGTGAATGGACGTGATGTCGATATGCCACTCATGTTCTTCTCATTACTTTTACCTGGAATTGTATGTTTATTTGCTCTTGGGGCTTTAGGTATGATAAGGACAAAAGACACAACTAAATATATTTCTTCCTCGGTAGAAAGATTTGAAAAATATAAAGCTGCAGTTACGGCTTTGCTTGAAAATAAATAGATTATATCTATATTTATCAATAAACTTGGGTATAATAATTCATTATTATGCTAATTTTATGTTAAGGAGGAATCATTATGCTAAGACTTAATAATATAGTCAAAGACTATGTCATGAAAGATCAAGAAAGCGTTCATGCTTTAAAAGGTGTGAGTGTCAATTTTCGTAGAAATGAATTCGTTGCTATCTTAGGTCCTTCAGGATGCGGTAAAACCACATTACTTAACATCATTGGTGGTTTAGACCGTTACACTAGTGGAGATTTAATTATTCAAGGTGTCTCCACGAAAGACTATAAAGATGGAGACTGGGATACTTATCGTAACCACTCGATTGGTTTTGTTTTCCAATCCTATAACTTAATTGCCCATTCCAATATCCTCTCTAACGTTGAATTAGCTTTAACTATCTCCGGTATTGATAAAAAAGAAAGAAGAGAAAGAGCTACGAAAGCCTTAGAAACCGTAGGTTTAAAAGGCATGGAAAAGAAAAAGCCCAATCAACTTTCTGGTGGACAAATGCAAAGAGTGGCTATTGCTCGTGCTTTAGTTAATAATCCCGAAATCTTATTAGCGGACGAACCTACTGGTGCACTTGATAGTGAAACTAGTGTCCAAATCATGGACTTATTAAAAGAAGTGGCTAAAGATCGTTTGGTTATTATGGTCACACATAATCCAGATTTAGCGGAACAATATGCGACAAGAATTGTTACGATGAAGGATGGTTTGTTAACTGGAGATTCTAATCCATATCAAGGAGAAAGCGATAAAGAAAGAAAAGCCGCTCAAGAAAGAGTATTAGAATCTAAAGGCAATAAAAAACAAACTTCTATGTCCTTTGCCACTGCGACTGGATTATCTTTCTTTAATTTATTATCTAAATTAAAAAGAACAATTCTAGTCTCTATCGCCGGCTCTATTGGTATTATCGGTGTTTCTGCAGTTTTATCTGTTTCTAATGGTGTCCATATGTACATAGATGATATGCAAGAAGACTTAATTTCTCGCTACCCTGTTACTATTAGCGAAACCGCAGTGGACTACACTTCTTTACTTGAAGGGTTAACAAGTGATCAAAAAAGAGAAATCGTAGAATTTGCTTTAGACCATGAAGTTGGTCTAGATTCCTTAATCAATTATTTAATGGATAAATATAAAGACATCACTGACGTTAAAACTAATGATATCAACGACGATTTGATGATGTACTTACATGACCTAGAAGCTAAAGGATACACCCACACAATTCAAAATAGTTATGCGATTGATGTGACTAATAATATCTATACTAATTGGAGTAGGGACTTTGAAAATACAAATGATTATTATTCCCTTAATGGTTTAACACAGATGTATATTTCTGAATTAAGAACTGTGGAAAATTTTGGAGAATATGCCACTTTTGTGGACTTATTCACGGATTTTATGAAAGAAATCCCTGATAATAAGGAATACGTTCTTTCTCAATATGATATTTTAGCGGGTACTTATCCAAGCAGCGCTTCTGATATTGTTTTAGTGACTGATGAGAACCAAACATTAACGGATTTAATCTATGCGCAAATGGGATACTTTAATGAAAAAGAATTCCTTAATTTAGCCCGTAAAGCTATTGAAGAACATAGTGATAATCCTGATCCAGAAAAGATTAAAAAATATGATGAAGGCTATCATCATTCTTTCACCTTTGCTGAAATCTTAAATAAAAAGTTTAAATATTACCCACATGATGAAATGTATTCTTATGGCACCGCTAGAGAATATGAAGTAATTAAATTCTCTCCTGTTATTAAGAGTGGTAGCTCAAGCGGAATTGAAACAGACTTTAAACTACATTATGAAAAGGCTACTGAACAATTAGAAGGCACAATTGCTTTATCTAATTATGAAATTAATTGTGTGTTTACTCACGGGGACGATTTTGATGAATCGAAGCCATTTTCCGGAACATGGAAGGGTGACGTTAAATACGCGTCGTTCTCTTTAGATATTACTTTAAAGTTTAATGACGATAATACTGTTGATGTCACATTTGATATCCCAACTACTTACGATAAATTAGCTGATAATCAAATCGAATTCCTTTTAGCGGATGGAGATTCAACTTTGATCGCGACTTATGACGAGAACCTAGATATGATGATGGGCCAATTAACGATGGGTAGTTATACACTTGATATCCCCATCAGCCGTGTTGGTGAACATGGTGAATCGTATTTAGGAGAATGGGTATTATCTATTCCATCAGTATTAGATATATATTTCGGAATCGATGAAGAATATGTGACCACCCATTTATATAACACCGTGGACACAACTACTGATATTGATAAGATTCAAGGCTTCTATTATCAAGCTTGTAAAAACGATACAGAAGGTACGGAAATGCATGTTTCTTGTATTTTAAAGAAGAAAAAAGACGTGCAATTCGGTTGTTTACAACGTGGCGTTTATTATACAAAAGACCTTTCTGAACTTTATATGAAAGATGCTGAACATAGTAAGATTATTGAAAAAGGAGATAATAACGCTTACTCCTTAATTCAATATATTAAAACGGAACAAAGAGACCGTTTCAAAGCCTATGTTACTTATGAATATTCTTCCTTTGCTAAAGGTGATATGGATAATCCTAAGACTGGAATTAAAGGATATGCGAACTGTATCAACTCTGATTTAAGTTCATCCATTACAAATCTCTTCTCAGTCCGTGGAACAACCGCTTTAGATGCAAATAAGAGTGCGTTAAGATCACTTTCAGGAATCGCCGCAAAAGAACTTCCTACTGAATCCACTGTTCATAAGTCTTTTGAATTTAAGAAGCTACCAAAAACCATCTCTATTTATCCAAAAGATTTTGATAATAAAAAGAAAGTAACGAACTATCTTACAGAATGGAATGAAGATAAAGATATTACGCTTTCTAATGGCACTGTTTTAAGTAAAGATGAGCGTCAAGAATTAACATACACCGACACTGTGGAATTAATCATTTCTATCATTAACACGATGATTAATATTATTACTATTGCTTTAGTTTCATTTACTTCTTTAGCCTTAGTGGTTTCTTGCTTCATGATTACGGTTATTACTTATATTTCGACAATGGAAAGAGTTAAAGAAATTGGTATTATCCGTTCTTTGGGTGGAAGAAAGAAGGATGTCTCTCGCTTATTCATTGCTGAATGCTTAATCATTGGTTTAGCGAGTGGCTTAATTGGTATTGGCGTGACTTATATCATTTCCTTAACACTTAATGTTATTATTGCTAACGTAGCGGTGGGGGTTTCTCAAATTGCCAATTTACCAATTTGGACCGCTGGCATAATGGTGGCCCTTAGTATATCACTTAACGTTATTTCTGGCTTTATTCCCGCTAGAAGTGCCTCAAAACAAGATCCAGTTATTGCTTTAAGAACGGAATAAATATGAAAAAAGTTGGGATTATTTCTTTAGGTTGCGCGAAAAACCTTGTCGATAGCGAGAATATCCTTGGCTTACTCGATCACGATAAATATCAAATAGTTAACACGCTAGAAGAAAGTGACATCGTCATTATCAATACGTGTGGCTTTATTGACGCGAGCAAGAAAGAATCTATCGAAACTATTTTTGATACTCTTTCTTATAACAAAAAAGTAGTGGTGACTGGTTGTTTGGTCACTAGATATGAAGAAGAAATAAGAAAAGAGATTCCTGAGATTGATTTAATCATCCCAATTAATAAATATCATCTCTTCAATGAGATGCTTGCTACCTTGGATGATGAATTAAAAGAAGGCGGCGGACTTGATGATGAATATCGTATTGTCTCAACTGGAAGCTTTTCAGCCTATTTAAAAATAGGAGAAGGTTGCTCTAATCGCTGTTCGTATTGTGCGATACCTCTAATTAGAGGAGATTTTGTTTCGCGCCCAGAAGAGGCTATTTTAAAAGAAGCAAGAAAATTGGCCACTTTAGGATATAAAGAAATTATTGTTTTAGAACAAGACACCACTAAATACGGGGTTGATTTACATAATGGAGAGAATATTGTTCGTTTACTAAAAGAACTATTAAAGATTAAAGAGTTTGATTATATACGCTTACTATATCTATATCCTGATGAAATTAGCGATGAATTAATAGACTTAATTGGCCAAGAAGAAAGACTTACCCCTTATTTTGATATTCCTATTCAACATAGTGAAGATAAGATTCTTAAGGCTATGTATCGTCGTGGAGATAAGGAGTTCTTAATTAATCTATTTAAAAAGATTAGAAGTAAAGTTCCACACGCAGTTCTTAGAACCACAGTGATGGTGGGCTTTCCTGGAGAAGATGATAATGACTTCTCTAACTTATTAGAATTCATTAAAGAGATTGAGTTTGATCATCTAGGTGCTTTTACCTATTCTCAAGAAGAAGGAACAGATGCGGCTAAGTTAACTAATCAGATTGATGAAAAGATTAAAAAGCACCGCCTAGCGGAGCTCATGAAAGTTCAACAAAAGATTTCTTATAAAAGAAATAAAACACATATCGGGGAGATTATGGAAGGATTAATCACCGGCAAAGAAGGTAGTAACTATTTATTTAGAAGCTATTGGAATGCCCCTGATGATGTGGATGGTAAAATCTATGTTGAGAGTAAGAATAAAGAATTAAAAATAGGAGAAAAAGTTAAGGCCCTTATTCAAGAAGCTTCCGTTTATGATTTAAAAGGTAAACTTGTTGACTAACTTTTTCTTGATATTACTCTTCTTTATATTTATAATTCTTGCGTTATGCCCCTTTAGTACAACGGTAGTACGGAGCAATGGTAATGCTTTGACGCTAGTCCGACTCTGGCAAGGGGCACCAAAAAGTAGGCTAAGGATATACTATAAGTATATCCTTTTATTATATTAAAGGACAAAATTAAAAATGTCGCGGAACTTCATGCAATGTATAGAGTTAAGCATTAAACATGTATAATAGTGACCTTTAGCACAAAGTGCTTGCTCCTCCTCTCCTCCACCTATAAAATTAAAACATGAATCAGGATGTTGAATATCAAATAATCGTTGGATGCAATGATCCATATCTTAATAACGAAATTGTTAATGATGAAGAACTAAGCAAGACTATTGTTGGTTTTTTCTCAAAAAAAGAAGCCAATTTTTCTTTGTTGAGACTTAATGGTGGTTATTCATATGAAAGCGGCAATTATGTCTCTGAAAATGGTGTCTGTGTCACGATTATTGGTTCTGATGATGAAAAGATTATTAGCTTAGCCAAAGCCTTCAAAATGTATATGAATCAAGAAGCTGTTTTGATCGTTAAAAACAAGCTTCAAAAAGAAATAGTATAAATTATGGAAGATTTAAAGTTTAATAGTGGCATAAAATACGAGATTTATATCGGCATCAAAGATAAGGATTCTTATGAAGAAATTCTTAGTGTTGAGGATTTTAAGAATATCCTTTGTGATATTTGCCATACAAAAAAGATTAATTTCTCTTTATTAACTCAAACCGGTGGTTATAAACATGGTAAGGGTTACACAACCGAGACAAGCTTAAGAATCATAATTATCGGAATTGATGAGAATGAAGTGAGATTATTAAGCGAAAGACTCAAAAAGATAATTAATACCGATGCGGTATTGATTACAAAAACAAAAATTGATTATTGCTTCGCTTAATTGCACGCACTTGTGCGATGCTTTATTTAGGTGCACGAGTTTTGCTTGCGAATTGATGACAAAATTAACGAATTCACTTGCGATGTGTTAAAATCGAACAAGGGACTCATTGAGATAGAGTAAGGATTTCTTGAATCCTTTTTATTCAATTAATTTCTGTGACACTTTTGTGGCAAGACTTGTGATAAAGTAGATTCGATAAAGGAGAACTTTGAACATGAAACAAGAATTATTAAAAGGTTTAACTGATGAACAAATCGCTAGAGTAAAAGCGTGTAAAAGTCACGAAGAATTGTTGTCATTAGCTAAAGAACAAGGCGTGGAATTAACCGACGAACAGTTAAATGCGATATCCGGTGGAGGTTTAATATGTTCAACTGAAAATAATTGTCCTCAATGTGGCGCTGGATATGATGACATTATGTTCTGGAGTGAACGTTTTGCAGATGGGCATGAAACCGTTCATTACGAATGCAAAAAATGTCAACGTCAATGGACCAAGAATAGATAATTTATTCGTGTTAACATTTAAAAAGTGTTACCACTTATCAAAAAGTGTTCCTTGTATTATTTTCGTAGTACTTAGACATCTGGATATCTAGTCAGAAACGAACGAAATTTCTGACTTTTTTATAAAAAACAATGACTATTTTTATTTGAAAAAGTTTCCAAGTAAAAGTGCAAAAAGTTTCCAAGTAAAAGTGCAAAATGTTTCCAAGTTTCTTGTAATATATTTTTAAATATGCGTAAAATAGAATTATCTTGACAGGAGGTCGATTGTATGAATAAAGACAATTATAAACCAAGATTAATTGATGATAAGATAAATGAGTACCTTGGTTTAGCTAAGGCGATTTGCATAGAAGGGCCTAAATGGTGCGGAAAGACTTGGACTTCTTCTTTTCACTCTACCTCTTACTATTATGTAGGCGATCCTTCTAACAATTTCAGTAATAGAAGACTCGCAGAAATGGATCCAATAAAAGTCTTAAATGGTGATTTTCCTCGTCTTATAGACGAATGGCAAGAAGTTCCTCCATTGTGGGATGCTGTAAGAATGAAAGTGGATGAGACAAATCATAAAGGTCAATATATCTTAACGGGTTCATCAACTCCTGTTAGGAAAGGTGTATTACATTCAGGAACTGGAAGAATCATCGGGATACGTATGCATACTATGAGCCTATATGAGTCAGGAGATTCTAATGGCAAAGTTTCTTTAAAAGAAATCTGTGATAATTCTTTTAATCAAACTCTGTTAACTGGTGATGTAGATTTGGAAACAATTGCATATTTGATTGTTAGGGGTGGTTGGCCAGACAATATTGGTGTTTCGAAAGAGAAAGCAGGCATTCTTCCAAAAGGATACCTCAAAAGTGTATTATTTGAGGATATCCAAAAACTTGATGAGGACGTTAGATACGAGACCAGTAAGATTAATCTTCTTCTAAGATCGTTAGCAAGAAACGAATCTACAACAATAACCAATTTATCTTTATCAAAAGACATATCAGCAACGGATAAAAGTATTGTTAGTGACGAAACAATAAACAAATATTTGAATTCATTATCACGCTTATTTCTATTAGAAAATCAAAAACCTTTCAGCCCAAAGATTCGTTCTTCATTAAGAATTAAACAAGGAGAAAAAAGACATTTTTGTGACCCTGCTTTAGCATGTGCTGCTCTAAACTTAAATACCACAAAATTAATATCAGATTTAGATACATTTGGTTTTATGTTTGAAGCTCTTGTTGAAAGAGATTTAAGGATTTATGCTGAAACATTCAACGCTGAATTGTTTCATTACCAAGATTATTCTAATAACGAAATTGATGCCGTTATTGAACTTGATGATGGCGAGTGGTGTGCAATAGAAATTAAATTGGGCGCCAATCAAATTGACTCGGCAGCAAATAAACTGCTTAAAATAAATAAAGAAATAACGGATCATGGTGGTAAGCCAGCTAAATCATTGTGCATTATTTGTGGATTATCAAATGCCGCGTATAAACGCCCGGATGGAGTTTATGTTGTTCCCCTCTCATCTTTAAAAAACTAGGCTGAAAAAATAAGAGGGATAAAATGTGTTCTTCAAAAGAGGCTCAGGGACAAAATGAGATACCTGAGGGACATTGTATTAAAGAAGGTAAATCATTCCATGTTGATAACCAATCCTTGATACTTAGGTATTAAGGATTCTTTAAAAAACTGTGACACTTTGACACGCATAGGCATATAATGATAAATAACTTTTTGAGTGGAGAGGTATTTTTATGCAAAAGAAAAGTGTGACCCTCTTATTAACTAGCACAATGGCTATTGGAGTTTTTGCTTCAGTTGCCTTATTATCAAACAAATCGGGTTTTTCTTCATTTACAAATGCTGAGAACGAACCATACACATTAACAATTAACGCATCGAATAGATCTAATTTTGTTCAAGATGGCGATGTTTATCGAGGCATATTCAAAACAGGTCTTGGTAACGATGTCACATTTGTTACCAATTCAGTTAATTTTATTGGTGAAGATGTTTTTTATTGGCAAAGAAATATTGGGTATTTAAAAAACGAAACTGCTATGACTGGCCTATATAAAATCGATATAAGCGCTTATGTCTATGGAGGTTCAAGTCCAACCGCCGCAACTCTTAGAACAGAAACAAGGATTGACCCAAAACAAACAAGTTCAGTTTATAGCGCTGACAAGATAATTGGTGCAACATCGGTTCAAACTTATTCAATAGATATTCCTAGTAGCCAAAGTCATGGAAATTATATTTCTATGAAATTAAACGAAAACATGGCATATTCATATCGTTTAGAAGTCACATCAGTCAAATTTTATTTTAGTTGTTCCAATCTTAAAAACTTAGTAAAAGTCTCTTCCACAAACGAAAGTTATGGAACTGTTTCAATCGAAGGCTATGGAAGCAACGAACAAATTGTGACCAATGGAACTCAAATCACAATTCACGCCAATCCACTCACCAATTATGAAACTGAGTATTTTGCATCATTCCAAGGTTGGCATTTAAATGGCAGTGAAGAAATTGTAAGTAGAGATTTCGATATAACGTTCACCTCAGAACCAAATCAATCCTATGTTTATGTGGCAGAATTTGAAGAAGCTGAAACAGAATTATTTGACCAAGGTGTAGACACTTCAGGCGATAAATTAACTACTTATGTAAAAAACAAGAATAACAAGTATTATCCACTCAACAGCGTGAAAGATGATAAAACATCTTTCCCAACAGCGCTAACAGACAATGTTAACGAATTATTTATTGCACAACATTTCAATAGGGGTAATTACTTGACCCATCTTGAATTAAATGTTGATCGCAAAGGCCACGGCAATTGTGAACCATTTAATCCAGACAAAATTCAAGCAGTTATCTTCTATATGAATATGGATCAACCTTCACAATCCGACCCAGTTGGAATTGATCAATTTGAAACAACAAACGGAACGCTTACAACATACAGCGGTTTAAAAGATAAAACAGATGGAAATAAGGCTATGAGTAAGGTTGTTTGGACGAACTTCACATCTGATAAGGCTGAATTTTATGTTCCTAATGAGTACCGAGACCCAGACAACATCAAAAAACACAATATTTGGATTAAGAGAATGAAAGTTGTCTATAGATAATTATTTTTTGTTTTCAAGGCACTAGATTTATTCATTCACATTTTTTCCACAATATGCGAGAGAATACTATACATAACTCGCACAATTTGTTATAGTAATTTTGATCATATGCTTAGTGCATATGACTATTGTGCCGTGAGTGTTAGGGCACCTAAGTGTGGAACAAGGCATCATTTTACCACACACCTGTTGAACTTAATTATTTAAAGTCCATCCAGTATCAAATGTAACACCATCAAAGGTAGAAACTATTTAAATAGTTTTGTTATCTTGAAAAAGGTGTTTTGATTGGATGGTTTTTTGTTTTCTACCCAAAAAACACCATATTAATACGAATGAAAAACGAATTTGACAGTAGTCCTCATCATTTCAAGAGTGACACGAAAATGAAGATTTGGAGGTTTTATTAATGAAAAAAGTAGCAGATACAATTGATTTAGATCAAATGATGAAATTAGTTAAAGACATCAAAAAAGACATTGTACTAACAAGAAATAAAATGTTGAGTGATGCCAACATGGAACTTATTTGTTTGTATTTTAGAATTGGGAAAGTGATAAGCGAAAATCAAAAATATGGTTCTAATTTTATCAATACTTTATCCATGTCTTTGAAAATAGATTATCCAAACAATACAGGTTTTTCGCCAAGAAATCTTTCACGAATGAAGAAATTTTATGAATCTTATTTAGATTTATCAAATTTGCCAACGGCATTGGCAAAATTGCCATGGTCTTTTAATTGTCTATTAATAGACAAAATAGAAAATACAGACAAAAGAATCTGGTATGCCAACAAATGTTTTGAAAATGGGTGGAGCTATATTGTTCTCAATCACCAAATTGATTTACAACTATTTGAAAGGCAAGGCATTAATACTAGAAAACTTGCTAATTTTGATAAAAACTTGCCACTTAAACAAAGTGAACTGGCAATGGATTTATTAAAAGATCCTTACATTTTTGAGATTAATGGACTATCTGAAAAGATGATAGAAACAGCCATCGAAAAAAGGATGGTTGAACGTATAAAGACAGTCATATTAGAGCTTGGAAAAGGGTTTTCTTTCGTTGGCAATCAATATCGAATTAGTACTGGCCACAAGGATTACTATATCGATCTTTTGTTTTATCACTTGAGTTTAAAGTGTTTTGTTGTTGTAGAACTTAAAAACACTGATTTTGACCCATCATATATAGGGCAGCTTCAGTTTTACATTACCGCTATCGATGAAATACTTAAACAAGAAGGTGATAATCCTACGATTGGCTTGCTATTATGTAAAAACAAAGACAGGTATTCTGTTGAGTGGTCTTTAAAATCTAGCAATGCCCCGATAGGAGTGACATCCTATGCAATCGAACAATACTTGCCTACTGAAGAAGAAATTAATAAGTTTATTAAATGATAGAACATATTAAAACCAAAATAGCGTTAAACAAAAAAGCCGACCTTGTTTGTCGACTTTCAATCTTAACTCTATTTTACTATGCACATAGATATGTGATGGTGATTTTAGAAATGGATATTTCGTTTGAATCAGTATTGATGGTAAAAGCTGTAGGGAGATTGTCTCCGGTGAATTCACACGTTACACCGCTTTCAATTTCAATCTCATCAACATCATCATAGAAAATATAATAATCAAAGCTATATTTACTAGGCTCGTTTTCATCATAATAATCAGTCTCTGCATAAATAGATAGTGGATTTTCAGTATCGTTGTTGGTGAATTCAACAGTAACAGAAGTGATGCTGGTGATTAAGTTATCTAAAACTTCGTCATGGCCAGAATAAGTAACATCGTTATAAACATATAAGCCATCACCGCCACTAACTAATTCTCTAGTAGAAGGATTAACAACACCATTAGAAGAAAAACTAATAGTGTTTCCTAATTCGGTTTTAATATCAAATCCACCAGTATGGAATTCCTTTTTAGTTGAGTCAATAGTGATAGTGTATGGATCGCTCTCACTTCTTTTTTCCGCTTTAGCAAATGGAGCGCCATTACTATAGTTTGTTGCTAATACCGCACCAACAGCGATAACACTAAGAGCGGAAGTGGCAAGTAATAGTGATATTTTCTTCATAATTTAAAACCCTCCTTTAAATTATTGTTTGTAATCATACACAATCCTAAATAATAAAATTAATATTTTATTTGTATATTAATATTTAAAAAGACAGTTTTCATTGATGCCTCTAAAGGAAACAGCTTTTATTATGTTTGTTTGAATTTTGGTTAAGTAGGATAAAAAATTATTGCATATTCTTTCTACTATAACTGAACCTATTTTTTCATCAAACAAGACGATAATCAAACTTTTTAGAGTGCTTTAGCACTCTATATAACTGAGTGCTTGCTTCTTCTTCTTCTTCTTTGTATTATATACGCATAAGTGTGAGGTGTGAGACTGGTGGTCAGAAGGTCAAAAACCGCGTCACGCTTTGATTGAAAAAGTTATCGTTAAAGAATAGATGCATAATTCTTTAGTAGATACCTTCTTTCAAATCTTGCGAGTTACCCCTCGAAAAGGTAACGAGCAAACAATTTTCGATTAGTCATCTTATAGGCTGTAATTGGAAGCCTACCAATTGATGTTCTAATCAAATATTTATTCATACTCACAAACCTAAATAACCAAAACGGGTTTGGAGACTTTTATTGAAAGGAGATTTAGATTTATGAATAAATTATTTACAAAAATCGCTATAGCTTTTGTCGGCTTAGCGATGGCTGTAGGTGTTGGTGTTGCTTTTGCTAGTAGTGGCAAAGAAGCTACTCCAGTACATGCTGCAGATTCCCTGGCTTATACAATTACGCTTAAGGATAGCGGCAATTCTAGCGATGGAACAGCAGCAAAAACCGCTCTAGCTGACATTGTTAGTAGTGGTAATTCTTATGTTTCGAGTGTCACAGCGTCGTATGTTTATCAAGGCAAATCTAACTGCGGTGTTAAACTTGGCTCTGGCAACTATGCCGGTGTTTTAACGCTCAATTTGTCATCAACTGGACAAGTCAAGGCAACAAAGGTCGTTTTTGAATTAGCTGCGGCAAATGACACTGGCAAAACTATCAAATTGTCATTGAATGGCGCAACAAGTGGTACAGGATATACAACATATACTACTGGTTCAACCTCTGGTTCGTTTGCTGATAAAGAGCTTGCCTGGGATGGATCGACAACACTTACTTCGATTAAGGTCGATACAACTGCCAAAAAATATAGGACGTATTTAAAATCCATTAAAGTTTATACTGCTGGATCGACACCATTAACTGGAATTACCTTAGGTGGTGCTGCATCTCAAAACGCATTGTCAATTGGATCTAGCGACCTTACAGCCAAAACAGTTTCTGTAACCTTAAATCCATCTGGTGCAACTGACCAAAAAGTCAATATTGCTCACCAAAGCGGAACATCTGGCCTCTTTACAGTAAGCAGTTCTGCTACATGCTCAAGTGGTTCTGGTTCATTTACTGTTACAGGAAAAGGTAATACGTCCGGATCTGAAACATTTAGAATTTCCGGTAATACTCAAACTTCTGTCTATGTCGATTTAGTGGTGACCGCACTAGATGACAGTGTTACCTATTGGACAGTATCTTTTGATAGTGATGGAGGTGCCTCTATTGCTGATATGAGCGTAGAAGATGGAGAAAAATTCGAATTCCCATCTCCAGGTACAAAAACGCACTATTCGTTTGATGGTTGGAGTAGCGATGGTGGTAATACCTTATATGATGCAGGAGACGAATCACCAGCAGTAGGCGATGATATCGAATATACTGCATACTGGACTGAAGATGCAAAATATACAGTGACCTATATTCATGGTGATCACGGAACAGGTAGCAACTATGTTGTAAACAATGTTTATGGTGGTTCATACACATTAGTAACATTTGCTACTGCAGGATTTACAGCTTCAAGCGGTTATTCATTTAAGAAATGGAGTGTTGGAGGCGTTGAATACGCCGAAGGTGCTACTGTAACTATTAGTGGTGCTACAACAGTTACTGCTGTTTATCAAGAAGTAACAACATACACAATCGTTACAAGTGTTGCTAACTTAGTCGAAGACACAACATTTGTATTAGTTTATGAAACTTCTGGAACATATTATGTTGACACTGCTATTTCTAGCAATCACGTTGCTTTAACTGCAAAGACAGCTGCAACAACAATTTCAAACGGTGTTGCTTCTGGTAGTACACTCGTTTCTACTGAAGCCATGGTTCTTACTTTAAAAGGTTCATCATCATCTGGATGGAAAATTAAATGTGGTGATCAGTACTTGAAATTCACCGGAACTTCAAATGGCAACGACGCTTTTGACACTGAAGCTAATGCTTCAACATTCAGTGCTTCTATCAAAGACAACAAATACATCCTCTTCACATGTACATCTTCTACTGGTAGTGGCCGTGTTTGGAGAATGAACACAAGTTATCACGATATGAGAAACTACAAGACAGATAGTGGTGTTGGCGATGTTTACATGTTTGCTTATATTCCACCTCAAAACGAATTAAGTTCAATTGCTCTTTCCGGTGATTACAAGACTTCGTTCGCTAGTGGAGAAACATTCTCATTTGGTGGAACTGTAACTGCAAGTTACACAATTGATAGTCCAAAAGCTGTTACTGGTAGCACAACATTCCACCTAGATTCTGCTGAAGGGACAAGTATGTCTGGTGTTACCATGACACACGCTGCTCATGATGGTCATACCATTTATGCCAAATACACTGAAGGTGGTATTACAAAAACAGCAACCTACTCAATTAGTGTTGCTAATGCTCCTGTTAGCAGTTTAACAATTGCTTCTAATACTGGAAAAGTGGCAACAACTGAATTATTTGATATGTCAGAAATTGGAGTTACCATTTTGCCTGCTGATGCAGTTCAAACATATGAATGGACTGTCTTAAGCAATACAGTCAATAATGACTATACATTTGAGGCTGATATTGTCGAAGCCGGTAGTACCGAAGGTACAATCACCTTGAAATGTACATCAACCGCTGATTCAAGCAAATATCAAACATTTGTCTTAACAGTTTCTGGTAACCCAGTTGTTACATTGCCAAATTCAGTAACTTTGTATACTGGAAAAACAACAACTGTTACAGCATCTGTTGAAGGTGGAACAAGTCCATATTCATATTCTTGGTCAATCACATCAGGCGGAAGCTATGCTTCTATTTCAAGTGGTGGATCAAGTGCAACAGTTACCCTAAGTGGTAGCGCTGCTGGTAGTGTTACACTTCAATGTTCTGTTACTGATTCTAACAGCAAATCAGATTCTGCCAGCGTGACATTTAGTGTCATTGCTAGTGCAGTTACTGAAGTTAATTGGAGCGCATCTGCTTTTGATGTCTTCTCCGGCGCAACTATCCCATCTAATATCGATGATACTTGGGAAGTTAACTACGAGAAGAATAATGGTGATGCCGATTACATTACATTTGGTGATTATGAATTATATGTAGGAAGCAAAGAAATTACTTCACTTCCATACACATTTGTGACCGAAGATGATGGCAAATCATTACATGTCGAATACGGTGGAATTTCTTCTTCATCTGTAGCTGTTACTGTTACTCAAACAATTAACGCTGTTAATGCTAGTTTAACAGATTCTTGGGATCATACATTCACAGCAAAAGCTTGGAGTGCTGCTGGTGACTGGACAATTAGCGAAAAATTATGGACCATGTCTGGCACAGATGATGGAACGCCATATTTTGGCTATGATGCTACAAAAGGACAACAATTTGGTTCTGGAACACATCCATACTCAGTTGTTTCATTACAATCATCCGCATTTAGCGGAACAGTTGATTCTGTAACTGTTTATACATCTGGTGCTAATAGCATCAATGCAACAGTTCAAGTTAGTGTCGGTGGAACTGCTTATGGATCAGCTCAAACAATCACCAACACAAATACTGCTTACACTTTCGATTTAGGTGGCAAATCTGGAACTATTTCCATTGATTGGGTTAACAGTTCTTCTAAAGCCATTTATGTTAAAGAAATTGTTGTTAACACTGTTAGTGGTTCAGAAAATATAGCTAATAACGCATCACACAAAGCTGCTCAAAGAGTTGCAGTAGCCTTCGCTCAAGCATTTAATGCTGCAATGGATGAAACTGAAAACTGCACAAAAGGATTAGATGATGCATGGTCAGCATGTTCAACTGCATATAATACATTTAAGTCCGAAGCTGCCGCTTTAGGTTCCGCTGAAGAAGCGTACGCAAAGAACTTGATTAAGTATGCAACTGCACAATATTCTGATGACAGTGGTGAAGCTTGTATTGAAAGAATGATGAAGACTTATGAAGTCTGTGTCCAAAAACACGGAATGACTGCCTTCATGAAGGAACTTAAACCTCTAGGTTCTGCTCCAACAAGCATTAGCCTTGTCGGTGTTTCTATGAACACTAATAACGCTGTTTCATTGATCGTAGTTATTTCTATGCTTAGTGCAACTGCCGTTGGTGCTTACTTCTTCTTTAGAAAAAGAAAAGAAGAAAAATAATTATTAATAATTAGGGACCTTTGGGAAACTAAGGGTCCCTTTTCCCTTTTAATGAATTTTAAAGAGGAGAATCAACCTCAACACATCAATGTCCCGTGCATACTTTATAAATAAATGAAGAATTGATGTGTTCGGGCAAATACTATTGGTTTCCTTTCCCTCCTATGCGGAGAACAAGAATAGATTTATCTATCACCAGTAAGTATTTGTGACTTACCAAAAGTAAGCCTAAGTCTAATTTATATGAACGTTAGATGACCGTGGCTACCCTAGTGGTAGTTTGAGATTAGATATTTCTGTTGATACTCTGACCAAGCGTAGGGAATATCTCTTCTTTAAAGTTCATTACGAACTGAGGAAATCTTATGAAAAATCTTTTTAGTAAAATCATGGTGGCTTTTTTAGGCGCCTCTTTAGTTATCGGTCTAGCCGTTTCTTTTAGCAAAGCTAAAAACATAGAAAAGGCTCAAGCTATTGGTAATTATTCTACTGACGCCAGTACTTATTACAATTCGATTACCGCGACTAGTGGGACCCAATTAGCGGCCCAGTTACATGATTTAATCACTTCAACACATCGTTATTACACAAGTTATGATGATAACGGATCAAATGGTTATCAAAAGAACACTGACCGTTATTATGAGAATGGTGTTGCGCAATCTGGTTATATCTATGAATTTTATTCAGGAGTGAAGTGGCCTGATGCTTGGTCTGCCACCGCAGGAAGCACAACTGGTGGATATAATAGAGAACACTGTTGGTGCCAATCTAACTCTGTTAATACAAGTGGCACACAAATGTGGGGAACAACTGGTGGTGGTGCAGATATGCATCATCTTCGTCCTGCTGAAGTGAGATTAAATTCTACTCGTAGCAATAATGAATACGGTGAAATTTCAAATAGAGATTCTTATAAGGTTTATGCTAAGTTTGGGACCAATGCAACCTATGCTCTAGGTGGCTACAATTCTGGCGGTACTTTTGAACCATTAGATTCGAAAAAGGGAGATGTTGCCCGTATTATCTTATACGTGTATCTACATTATAATTCATATAGTGTCACAACTTTATTTGGTAGTCATGGAACTACGAACGGAAGTGGAAGCTCATCTTATTTCTCTACTTCCTTATTATCTTTAACTAAAATTACAAATCAATCTACAGAAGCCAAAGCTTTAGAAATGCTTTTGAGCTGGAATACTTCTGATCCAGTTGATGAGATTGAACAAAGAAGAAACGAACAAGTTGCTACTTATCAAGGTAATAGAAACCCATTTATTGACAATAGCGGTTATGCCGATGATATTTGGGGAGGAGGTTCTTCAGAGCCAAGAGTTAATTCGGTTAGTGTTTCTCCTTCCTCATTAAGTCTTGACTTAAATGGGACAACCTCTGGCACTTTAAGTGCGACTGTTAATGTATCTAATGGTGCGCCTACCACTGTGAACTGGACTTCATCTAATACTAACGTTGCTACTGTCTCTAGTAGTGGTGTTGTGACTGCAAAAGCTAAAGGTAGTTGCACAGTTACAGCGACTTCAACCTATAACAGTAATAAATCAGCTTCAGCCTCTATCAGTGTTGCTGATTCTTCTGGTGGAGGTGGTGGAGGAGGTTCATCCACTGGTGATTTCACTTGGAATCTTGCTATTGCATCATATGACGCTAATCCGACAGCAAATTCTGTCACTTGGAGTCATTCTTATGCCACGATGGAAGCTATTAGAACTGATAGCAGTAAAACTGCCGCTAATAACTATCTAGGCGGAGATGCAAATAATAGAACCTCATCTCGTTTCTATACTGGTAATGCTTTGCAAATTACTCCTGCGACTAATTACACAATTACGAGTATTGTTTTTACTGCAACATCAAATAACTATGCTAGTGCATTGGGTAATAGCACTTGGACAAATGCTAGTGCGAGTGCTTCTACCACAACAGTAACTGTCACTCCAACTAATGGGGCTAATGTTATATCAGCTACTATTGGAGGAACTTGTGGGTTCACTTCAGTGGTGGTCTATTATTCCACTGAATCAGCCGGAACCTCACCTTTAACTAGTATCACTTTGAATACTTCTAATGTTCAAACTGAATTCTATAGTGGTGATACTTTTGACTATTCTGGTTTAGTGGTTACCGCCCATTATGAGAACGGGACCGAAGATATAGTGACACCGAGTAATGTCTCTACTCCTAATATGTCCACAGTGGGCGATAAGACAGTCACTGTTACTTATACAGAAAATGCAGTAACAAAGACCGCAACTTATACAATTACAATTTTATCAGCGGAGATCACCGCGATTTATGCTTCAGTTAATAAGACATTTCATCCTGGAGATAGTATTTCTACTAGTGATATTTATGTCGAAGATAACTTAGGTAACGAAGTAACAGGTTTTACATTCGCTAATAATGGGTATCAATTCACTTATAATGACGCTGCTAGTGGTGGCTCATTAACCAATAAAGAATTCAATATCACTTATTCTGAATTACAAACAACTTTAGTTGTTCAAGTGCAAAGAAAAGCTTACGAGACTCCTACTGGAACAGCAAGCTGGAATAAAGTGACAGATGCTTCAGATTTAGAAATTGGAGATATGATTATTATTGCTGATAGCGGTAATAATTTAGCGCTTAGTGATGAGCAAAGAAATTCTAACCGTGGTGCTGTTTCTGTTACAAAATCAAATAATACAATTTCATGGACCACTGGAGAATACGTTCCTCAGCAATTAACTTTAACTAGTACTTCTGGTATCTCTAGCGCACCAAGTGGATCATTTGGTTTAAGTACAGGTAGTGGATTCTTGTACGCCGCTTCTTCTAATGCTAACCACTTGAAAACTCAAAAGAACAATGACATCAACGGTGCTTTCGTCATTACTATCACTGATGGTGTTACTCGCATTGAAGCTACAGCCTCCTCTAACAGAGGACAAATTAGATCGAACTATAATAACAATCCTTCTATCTTTAGTTGTTATGCAACAAACGCGACAACAGGTAATACAACTGAAATATATAAGAAAGTAGAATCAGGTAATGAAACTGCATTAAATGTTGCTAACTACATTATGTATGAAGATACAAATAATCAATGTGAAACAAAGTTTAGTGTGGCTAAAGGGTATTTTGAAGGTTTGACTGCTGCTCAAAGAGAAACATTTATGACTTCTAGCGATTATGTCATCTCTACAGCAAGAACTAGATTACAAGCTTGGGCTACTCATTTAGGAAAAACTATTACATATTCTAATGGGGATTATGTTATTTCTAATTCTCATATTTTGAATCCGATTATTGATACCTCTAATAGTGAATCTTTAAGCATTATTATTGCTATCTCTTTATTAGCGGTAACAGGTGTTGTTGGATACTTCTATTTCCAAAGAAAAGAAGAGAAATAACTGTCAATATAATTAAATTATTTTCGTAAAATAAGCAAAGTGTGCTAGATTTTTATTATGGCAAGAGTAAGAGAATATTGTGGTCGCTATATTCTAGAGATTGATGGTAATCGTATTAGGGAATATTGTGGGCCATATAGATATGAAATAAATGGTTATAAAATAAGAGAATATTGTGGAGCCTACCGCTACGAGATTGAAGGGAATAGAGCTAGACAATATTGTGGGCCTTATATTTTAGAATTTGATGGTAGAAGACTAAGAAGATATTGTGGCCCATATATCGCTGAAGTAGAGAACGGTAAGATTAGAGACTACTGTGGTCCTTATCGTTATGAGATCGATGGGTTTTTAACTCATAGTCAATTATTTACTTTGTTAATTCTTTTATATGCATAATTTGCTTATTAAAATAAGTTGGTCCATAATATCTCATTATGAAGACGATTTATTTTGCAGGTGGATGTTTCTGGGGAGTAGAAAAATATTTCTCTTTAGTTAAGGGAGTTATTTCTACTTGTTCTGGTTACGCGAATGGTCACTTGGATAATCCTACTTATTTAGATCTAAAAAGTGGATTAGATGATGCTTCTGAAACTGTCAAAATAGATTATGATGAAAATATTATTTCTTTAGAAAAACTACTTGAATTATATCTAAGAGTGGTGGATCCTTTTTCCTTAAATAAACAAGGAGCAGATGAAGGAATCCAATATCGAAGCGGTATTTATTATCTAGATGATATGGATAATGATAAGATTTTATCTTATTTTCACTCTATTAATCTAGTTAATCATAAGATTGAAATCTTACCTTTAAATAAATACTTTTTAGCGGAAGAATATCATCAAAAATATTTAGATAAGAATCCTCATGGATACTGTCACATCAATATGATGGAGTTAAGAGAAGATGAAAGAAAATAAATTCTTTTTGCTTTTATTGTTATCTTCTCTTCTTTTTACAAGTTGTTCAAAAAAGGAAGTAGACCCATCTAGCGAGGAAGAAAAAGAAGAAGAGATTTTCGACCCAATTCCTGAAGAGGAAGAAGAGGAAATAGTGGGCTTACCTAAATTTTCAATCAACACTGAAGGCGGGGCTCCTATTAATTCTAAGGAAGTCTATGTTAATGCCTTAATGAACATTGATAACGCCGGAAAATATGATGATAAAGATTTATCTTTAGGTATTAGAGGTAGAGGTAACTACTCTTGGAGTGGAACCGAGAAGAAGTCTTATCGTATTAAATTTAATGAAAAATATCAGCCATTAGGTCAAGGCAAAGGAAAAGCTAAATCTTGGACTTTACTTGCACTCCACTGCGACAAGTCTTTATTAAGAAGTGATGCCGCCTTTTATTTCGCTTATAAGTTAGGCAATTTACCTTTTGTTTCTTCTTCTAGTTTTGTTCAACTTTATCTTAATGATAAATATCAAGGTGTTTATGAACTGTGTGATCAAATCCAAGTGAATAAGAACCGTGTTGATATCGATGATAGTGGTGAGCAAGATGATATTGGCTATCTTTTAGAACTTGATAAGAACGCGAAGGAAGATGTTATTGAAACTGATGATTATGAAACATATGAAGTTAAATCTGATTATGTTAATAAATCACAACTTAATTTTCTTAAGAGTTATATGAATGACTGTTACTATGCCATTCAAAGTGGTAATAAAGATGAAATATCTTCTTTAATTGATTTACCATCTATGATTGATGCCTATCTCGTAGAAGAAGTATTTAAGAACCTTGATGTTGGCTGGGGTAGCTTTTATTACACTAAACCTAAAGGTGGTAAGTTACATTTTGGCCCAGTCTGGGATTTTGATTTATCAAGCGGCAACGCCGATAGTGATAATAAAGATAGTAAGTTTAGTTCAAATAAGTATACCTATGTTGGTAATGATTATTTCCAAGGATATATGCAACAACATAGCTGGTATCTCTTATTAAGAGAGTGTTCTTGGTTTAATGATATGGTTAAAGAAAGATTCTTTACTATCAAAGACTATATTGATGAAACAATTGAGCATATCGATTATATGAGAGAAACCTATCACGATGACTTCCTGGAGAACTTTACTAGATGGAAAATCTTTTCTAAAAAGATTAATCGTGAGCCAAGCGCGGTCATGAAGATTAAGAGTTTTGACGGTCAAGTTGATTATTTAATTAATTGGCTTAAAGATAGAGAAACATGGCTTAATTCTTATTATTTAGGGGAAGTGAGTGATATCTAGAAGGAGCGAATCTTTTAATTCGTTCTTTTCTTTTTTTGTTTATTACTTATTTATTTGTTATTATGAAGTTAGAACATTCCCTTGGAGGCAATTTATGAAAAAGAAACCATTTGCTTATGCTTTTATGACTCTTTCTTTGCTACTTACTGGTTGTGGTGGTAATAAAAACGAAGGCGGAGATACTCCTAGTCCCACACCTTCCACACCAACAAGCAAATTAGAGAAAGTGAAATACGCTTTTAAAGGGGTGGATACTTCTTTCCAGAAATATTCTGGAGGCAATAGACTTAATCGCGCTTATGAAGGTGAAGATGCTGGTGGCCAAGCAAGCAAAATTGATGATGATCCAGTAGCCTTAGACACTATCCTTTCTACTTTTACTGATCAAGATATTAGAGGCCACAGCATTGAAGGACTTTCATATGACCAACCGCCAATGATTCAATTCCGTTATTTAAATGCGGTCTTAGATAAGGTTGGGGATAACTACTCCTTAGGAACTAAGTATTATTACGATATCACTGGTGTTATTTATTTTGATTTAAATACTGGAGAGATATTAGACGGAAAAGAGGAGAATAAAGTCAACTATTCCTTTGGTTTATCAATAGATATTGATATTGACGATACTGATTTTATTACCGCGGATGTTTCTTTCAATATTAATTTAAGTAAAGGTGCGGAGACTAGACATACAGTTTGGTATATCCACATGGATCTTGATTACGATATGAATAGTGCTTCTCCTACTTATATGATGAGGATGAAAACTGATAATGACGAACACGAACTCACATACATGAGAGAACCATACGTTATTGAATATGATTATGTCGAAGTAGTGAATAACAGCATTAAGGAATGGAGAAAATTCTGCGTTTCTTCTTCTACTCGTCTATATAAAGACGCTACTCACCCTGATGGCTATTCTTATTTAGATGATGGAACAGAAGTACGTATTGATGCTTGGTCTTGGTTTATCAATGATACTTTCTATAAAGCTAAATCCATGAGCAAAGATAGGGTTAGACTATTATTTGAAGCATTCTTTACTGGCTTAAAGATGAATTCCACTGATATTAACGCTCAAGCGTTTATTGAAAAAACCGCTACCGAGAATAGCGCGCTTAAAGAATGCTATAACGATTTCTCGAGAATCTATGGCATGGATATCATCTATAATTTGATTTATAACAAAGACTAATTCTCTCTGATTAATTAAGGAATGACGCTTCTAGCAAGCGTTTTTCTTTTGCTTAGATTAAATTATTTGTATAATTTCTCTATAGGTTGGTGAGACATATGAAGATTTATAATTCCGTTGATGAGTTGATAGGAAAAACTCCTTTAGTGCAATTAAAGAACATTAAAAATACCTATCACTTTAAAGCCAAGCTTTTTGCTAAGGTTGAATTCTTTAATCCTGGAGGTAGTGTCAAAGATAGAATTGCTAAGGCGATGATTGATGACGCGGAAAATAAAGGCTTGATAAATCAAAACACTGTGATTATCGAACCCACTAGTGGGAATACTGGTATCGGTTTAGCTTTAATGTGTGCGATTAGAGGCTATAAAGCTATTATCGTTATGCCTTCTAATATGTCAGTGGAACGCATTAACTTTATGAAAGCCTATGGAGCGGAAGTAGTATTAAGCGATTCTTCTTTAGGGATGAAAGGGGCTATTGCTAAAGCAAATGAACTTAAAGAACAATATCCTAATTCCTTTATCCCATCGCAATTTGAAAATCCTTCTAACCCTATGATTCATTATTTAACTACTGGACCAGAATTATATTCTGATATTGATGGTAAGATTGATATCTTTGTGGCCGGCATTGGAACTGGTGGAACTATTTCTGGAGTCGGAAAATACCTAAAAGAAAAGAATCCAAAGATCAAAATTGTGGGAGTAGAGCCAGAATCTAGTGCCTTCTTATCTACAGGAATAGCCGGAAAACACAAAATTCAGGGCATTGGAGCGGGATTTGCGCCAAAAACGTTAGATAAGTCGATTTATGACGAAATCATCGCTGTGAGTAACGAAAATGCGTATGATGGCGCTAGAGAGTTAGCTACTAAGGAAGGTTTACTAGTGGGAATATCTTCTGGAGCCGCATATAAAGCTGCACTTGCATTATGCCAGCGCGTAGAAAACAAAGAAAAAAACATTGTTGTTCTTCTTCCTGATTCAGGAGATAGATATATATCTATAGAGGAGTTTACTAAATAATGAAATTAGTAAACGGAACCACTAAGTCATTATGGTGAACATGACTTCTTCCCATGCTTTAAAGAAAGCGGAAAGTAGTTACTAAGTAAAGAAAGCATTATTAGTATAAAACTAGTAGATAATTTAGTATAAAAAAGAGCCTCTTAGATAACCAAGAGGTTCTTATTTTTCTATTTTGTTTCTTTGATAATGATGTCTTCTTCAATATCGATGAGATAGTGATGACCTTGCGCCATCTTATTTGCGACAATCGCATTTGCGATCGCGGTCTCAATCTTATTTTGAATGAAACGTTTAATAGGACGCGCTCCATAGATTGGAGAATAAGCATTCTCTAAAATATAGTTCTTGAGCTTATCGGAGTAACTGATTTCAATATGAGATTCTGCAAGTCTATTCTTTAGAATATTGAGGAGTTTATCAACAACTTTACCTTGTACTTTTTTAGAAAGAGGAGAGAAGTAAACAATCTCATCAATACGATTTAAGAATTCAGGTTTAAAGGTTTGATGGAGTAAAGTTTCTACTTTATCTCTCTCATTATTAAGTAAATACTCGCTTCCTAAATTAGAAGTCATAATGATAATAGTGTTTCTAAAATCAACAACACGTCCTTGAGAGTCGGTTAAACGACCATCATCAAGCATTTGTAATAATAAGTTAAAGACTTCTGGATGCGCTTTTTCGATTTCATCGAATAAGACGATACTATATGGACTTCTTCTTACTTTTTCTGTTAATTGGCCGCCTTCTTCATAGCCAACATATCCTGGAGGAGCACCGATAAGACGGGAAGTAGAATACTTCTCCATATATTCCGACATATCAATTCTAATAATATGAGATTCAGAATCGAATAAGGATTCCGCGAGCGCCTTAGCGACTTCGGTTTTACCGACGCCAGTAGGACCAAGGAAAAGGAACGAGCCGATTGGTCTATTTGTATCTTTAATACCCGCTCTTTGACGGATAATCGCATCACTAACTAAAGTTAAGGCTTCGTCTTGACCGATAACACGTTTACTGAGAGTTTGTTTTAAATTTAAAACCTTTTCTCTATCACCTTGTTCGATCTTAGATAGTGGAATATTAGTTTGTTTAGAGATAATCTTAGCGATTTCTTCTTCATCAACAACTTGAGATAAGAGTTTCTCACCTTTGGTGGTTTCGTTATCTTCTTGTTTTAAAGCCTTCTCTAGTTCAGGGATAGTCTTATATTTAAGTTGACCCGCTTTTTCGTATTCAGAATTAGACAAAGCCACTTCAAGATCAAAACGAGCTTTTTCGAGTTCTTCCTTACATTTTTGAATATGTAAGATTTCTTCTTTTTCTTTTTGCCATTTATCGTGAAGAGTTTTTTCTTTCTCTTTTAAAGAGACTAACTCTTTTTCAATATCTTCTAAACGAGCCTTAGAAACATTATCCGTTTCCTTAGCGATAGCGACTTTTTCAATTTCTAATTGACGGATCTTTCTTTGTAAGTCATCTAAACTAGCGGGCATAGAAGCTAGTTCCACTTTAATAGAAGCACAAGCTTCGTCGACCAAGTCGATAGCCTTATCGGGAAGGAATCTGCTGGTAAGGTATCTATTAGATAAAGTAGCAGCTGCGATAAGAGCGCTATCAAGGATTTTGACACCATGGAAAGATTCAAAGCGGTTCTTTAAGCCTCTAAGAATAGTGACAGTATCTTCTACACTAGGTTCATTAACTAGAACAGGTTGGAATCTTCTTTCTAGGGCCCTATCTTTTTCAATATATTCACGATACTCTTTTAGAGTAGTGGCACCGATACAATCGATTTCACCTCTAGCTAGCATAGGCTTTAACATATTAGAAGCATCAAGAGCTCCATCAGTACGACCGGCTCCCACAATTAGATGGATTTCATCAATGAAAAGAATAATCTTTCCTTCTGATTCTTTGATCTTATTTAAAACTGCCTTTAGCCTTTCTTCAAATTCACCACGATATTTAGCACCCGCAACAAGAGCGCCCATATCCAATTCATAAATAGTTTTATCTTTAAGAATAGTGGGGACATCGTTTTTAACGATACGTTCCGCTAAACCTTCAAGAATTGCGGTTTTACCAACACCAGGTTCACCTAAAAGAATAACGTTGTTCTTGGTTTTGCGTGCGAGTATTTCGATAATCTTTCTTATTTCTTCGTCACGTCCGATGACTGGGTCGATCTTCCCTTTCTTGACTTCTTCATTAATGTTACGACCAAATTTTTGAAGGACATCTTTATCATTTTCATAATCAGGCATTTGATTCATGTTCATAAAATATACCTCCTTCTGCCTTCAAGCAATTATATTGTAACACAAAATTAGCACTCTACAAGTGCAAGTGCTAAAATTATTTTTAATACATAGTATTACATTTTGTAGTTAGTAGAAAACTAGTAGTTAAATATGTATAAAATAACCGTTTTTTTACGTATACGCACATTATTTTCGCTTTGACTTTTCGTCTCTTCTTATTAAAATAACAAACATGAAATTAAGTTTCGATAAGAGGGCATATAGATTCTTATTAATCGTATCCATATTCTCGTTTGCTATGGTGCCGCTTTTTCTTACCCAGCATTTCTTTCCTAATAAGTTAGGGATTTATGGTTTGCCATATACCATTTTCTCTTTCTCAGCTTTATTCGAAGGAATAATGAATTTAAGATGGGCTATTATGCTAAAAAAGAAGATCGAACCAGCGAAGTTTTGTAAAAAACTTGCCCGTTATGAATTGGCGGTCAATCCTTTATTTGTTTTAACAGTGCTTTTCTTGACGGTGGCATTCCCAGTTGGAACGGATAACTGGCTAGCTCTCGTTAATCTTTCTTTAGTCTTTATGGCTATTTGTTTCCGCATCTTTATCGTAATTTATTTTAATAAATTAATGAAACAAGGAGATACTGGTTATATTGGTTTTAGAAATCACTACGCTAACATTACCTTATACTTGTTCATTATTTTCTTATTTTACTTTTTAAGTAATTTTAAGATTATGGGTAACAGTTTAAATGTTGTTACTCGTGATGGTCTATTGGGACTTAGCGATGTTTATCTAATCTTAAGCGTTATTGAGATTATCTTAGGCATGATTCTTTTGATGCAGAATCTCTATTTTTCAATCGCTACTTATTATTCTGGGGTTGATGACGAGGCATTCGATTTAAGAAATAACCTAGAGCACACTAAACAAGTGCTTATCCAACACGATATTCCTTTCTGGTTTAGTGTTTTCTCATGCTTCATCTTGCTTGTTATATCAACTGTACTTTCATTCCAATTCCCTGATATTTATGGTACCTTTGCCATTTTATACTTGATTATTCTTCTTATTAAAATCCCATCTTTCTTTAAAAAGAAACAAATCGAAAGAAGAGAAGAAGATCCATACAAACAATTTGTTAAGAAGCATCAATTGCTTATCTATACCGCCATTCTCTTGATTGCCTATGGTGTATTAAGTTCTATTTTTGGCGTTCAAGCTTTCCAAAAACTTGATTATAACGACACAAAAGCTTTCGTGGCGTTTGGTGTATTTGTCCCTTGGGCTTTTTTCAAGATATTTATCGGCGCTAAGAGTTATAAGTTTGCTAAAGAGAATATCGAACCAATGTTTTTAGTTAATGCTTATATTGATATTCTAATATCAATCTTTACTTTAGCAAAAACAATAGTGATGCTTTCCTTCTCTTTAGAGAGCGAAGCCTTAAGAGTGACTTCCACAATCATTGGCATCTTTGTTAGTGTTTATTCTTTCTATGTTTCTGTTGCTGTTATTATCATCGGTATTCGTGGCTTGAAAGGCAAAAGAAAAGATTACTATCTTAAACATAATGGCGTGTTTGGCATTAATAACATCCGTGAGGCAATCGGAGAAGCCATATCCTCTGTCACTCATCATTTGAGTGAAGAGGTCGACGAAATAAACGAAGATATCAATAAAATCGATAAATAATGCTCTAGATTCAAGACTTTTCTAGCAACGTTCTAAAGAAAAGTATTTTTTTGTTGAAAAAAGATATTTGTATGAGATAATAAAAAGCGGAGGATAAAAACACAATGAAAGTTTTTAACAAAATTATTCTTGGTCTCGCTGCTACCACAATGTTAGTTGGCTGCTCCAACTTAAAGAAAGTCTCCTTTGCAGATTTCAAAGCTGAAGTTGAAAAAATTGAAAAGCACGAATACAAAAAAGTCGAAGTTAGCGGTTATGTCAAAATGGGTGATGCGAAAGTTGAAGATAGCGCAACCTATGAAGGCGATGAATTAAAAGCTTTTGCCGTAGGCTATAAGATCGACGTTTATGCTGTTGCCGAAAAAAAGGGTGCGACTTATTATGTTGGTGATGGTTTCAAAATCGAAGCCGAAGATGAAGGCTTAAAAGGCTATGTCGAATTCGATAAATATGGTTATGTCACCAAAACAAGCGCTTCTGGAGAAGTTAACGGCATTAAATACGAAGAAGAAATGACCTTAAAATGGTCCGACTAATTTAATCATTTAAATTAAGAATATAAGGCCTAACCGGAAGGTTGGGTCTTTTCTTTTGCTTTATTAATATTGAGCATTATATAAATAATGATGTATAATAGACTAAACTGATGAATGACTTCATCAAAGGAGAGTATTACTATGGCTAAGATTTTAGAGAAAGAAGCTCTTGATCGTGTTGAAAGTAAACCTGATTTTGGTTTAAATGACGAACAGGTGAATGAAAGAAAAGCCAAAGGATATGTCAACGTTGTTAAAGATACTCAAACCAAAAGTATCGGTAAGATTATCTTTGATAATGTTTTTACATTATTTAACTGCTTGCTTTTCATTATCGCGATTATCTTTTTAGTCTTCATTATTTATTTAAGTAGCACAGGCAATCAAGATGTTATTGATAAGCATTTTGGTTTCTCAAAATTCATATTCTTAATTCCTTTATTAATGAATGTGACTGTAGGAACAATTCAAGAGATTCATTCCCGTAATGTTTTAAATAAACTTAAGATTGTGACTTCTATGAAGTCTAGAGTTATTCGTAACGGTAAAGAAGAAGAAATTGAATCTGCTTCTATTGTTACTGATGATGTCGTTTGCTTAAAAGCGGGTGAACAAGCTGTTTGCGACATGATTGTTCTTGAAGGTAACTTACATGTCGACGAATCTATGCTTACTGGTGAAGCTGATCATGTCAAAAAGATGCCAGGAGATTTAGTTTATTCTGGTTCTGCGATTATTGTTGGAAAAGCCAAAGCACGTGTTGAAAAAGTTGGTCAAGATACTTATGTATCTGAACTTCAAAGAAAAGTTAAAAGTGTTGGCTCTCATAAATCAGAGTTAATGAGCGATATTACTAAAATTTTAAAGGTTCTGTCTATCGTTTTATTAATTGTGACCGCTACAATTATCGGAACATTGGTCTATAAGATTAATAAAACTGGTTCTGTGCCCGAAATATGGGATGGTATGACTCTTACCTTAGATAGTCCAGTTACGTGGGCGAGAATCATGATTACAGCGGGTAGTTTCGCTATTGGCATTATTCCATCTGGTTTAATTCTTACTACTTCTGTCACATTAATGATTTCTATTGCCTCCTTGTCTAGACAAAATACCTTAATTCAACAGTTATACTCTTTAGAGAATCTTTCTCGTGTTGATACTATCTGTTTAGATAAAACTGGTACATTAACCGATGGCACGATGAAATTAGTGCACGTGGAAAGATTTGCTCACTTAGAAGATATTTATGATCATATTAAAAACCTTCTTGGAGCGATGGACAATAGAAACCAAACCGCTGATGCATTATTTAATGCATTTGGTGAAAATAAAGATGTTAAATTTAAACAATATTTACCATTCTCTAGTGAAAAGAAATCTAGTGGTTTAATTTATGAAAATGGTGATACCTTAACATTAGGTGCACCTGAATACCTTTTAGAAAAGAATGATAAACGTTTAGCCTTTGTTGAAGAAAAAGCTAAAGAAGGTAAACGTGTTATCGCTTTTAAACTCAATGATGATTTATTAGCGTTCTTTGTTATTGAAGATCAAATAAGAGCGTCCGCGCCTGAAACACTAAAATTCTTCCGTGATAATGCGGTGAACGTCAAAGTTATTTCCGGTGATAACCCATTAACTGTTTCTAAAATTGCGGAAACATGTGGTATTCAAAATGCGGATAAGGCTATTTCCTTAGAGGGTATGCCTTTAGAAAAAGTTAAAGAAGTTGCCAAAGAATATACAATCTTTGCTCGTGTTTCTCCTGAACAAAAAGCAGCTTTAGTGGAAGCTTTACAAAGTGAAGGCCATAAAGTGGCGATGACTGGAGACGGTGTTAACGATATCTTAGCGTTAAGAAAGGCCGATTCCTCTATTACATTCGCGAAAGCTACAGACGCTGCTAAGAGTTGTAGCGATGTCGTTTTACTTGATAATGATTTCTCACACCTAAAAGAAGTTGTGGGACAAGGAAGAAGGGTTATTAATAACATCCAAAGAACTTCTATCCTCTTCTTAATGAAGACTATTGCTATTATCACTTTAGCATTTGCCTTAATTCCATTTAAGAAAGGTCAAATGTGGTACACAGTGGAAAACGCTTATTTATTAGAATCTACAGTTATTGGTACTGGCGGCTTCTTGTTATCTCTTGAAGGAGCGAAATTACCAATTAGAGGTAAGTTTATTGATAACATTGCTCGTAAAGCTCTAGCAAGTGGATTATTAGCGGCTTTAGCAATTGTTATTCCTGTTATTATTCACACAATGGGTGTGAACCACGTTCTCTTCTATAAAGAAGTTGTCACTGGTATTTATGCACCTCATATCAGCGAAACTGACGCTCATTCATTAATGACTCTTATGCTCGTCATGGCCGGTGTTATTGTTACCGTTGCTATGTGTATTCCATTTAATAAATGGAGATGGTTCGTTTTAGGAGGCGTCGCCTTTACTGGTATTGGTTTATCAATGATGCTACCAACAACATTCTTAATGGGCCAACCATTACCACCAAGCCATTTTAGAACTCCACAAGCAGTAATTGATGCAGGTGGTAAAGATAGTATTGGTAACTGGCCAATTGTCCGTGAATTCTTCCAACCATGGAATTCCAGTGCGGTACAAAGTTTCTTCAGTAACGGTTATAACTTCTTAGTCATATTAATCTTCTTTGTTATTGCTCTTCCAATTTATATTGTCTTATTAAGGGCTATTAACAAAGGGTTAGAAAGAAAATATGCTTTAGAAGTTGAACAATTAAAAGAAAGGGGATTAAAAGTCGATGATTGATCGTCCATATTTAAAACAACAAGCAAGAAATGAATTAATTCATATTTTTGCTGAACCATGGCTATTAGCGTTGCTAATGTGCTTAATTTCTAATTTATTATTATCCTTATCAGTTTATACCATTATTGGTTTCTTCCTTTTAGTGGGGCCACTTACCTATGGTTTAATAAAATACTTTGTTAAACTTCACAAGAAACAAGAACCTCTTATTAATGATGTCTTTTCTGCCTTTTCTGAAAGATTCCAAGATTCTTTCTTATTGGGTTTCTTAGAAATGATTTTCATTATGTTATGGTCACTTTTATTTGTCATTCCTGGAATTGTTAAATCCTATTCCTATTCCATGAGCCAATATCTTCTTTTAGAAGATCCTTCACTTGATTGGAGACAAGCTCATGAAAAATCTAGACAAATGATGTACGGCCATAAATTTGAATTATTCATTTTAGATTTAAGTTTCTTAGGCTGGTATATCGTTGGTATGCTTTGCTTCGGTTTTGGTGTTCTTTGGGTTATTCCTTATCATCAAGCAACAAGAGTCAATTTTTATCTCGCTTTAGATGGTAAAAACATTAATGCATAATGTGCTTTAAAAAGAAAAAGAACAAGATAGTTATTCATAGTAAATATCATCTTGGCGACTTTGTCCGCTTTAAAGATAAAAAAGACGGAGTGTGTCCTGGATATATCTACGAAGTGAAATTAAATGAAAATAACGAAGTGATTTATACCCTCCAAGTTGGAGGAGAATGCCCATCATTCCGTTATAACATTAAAGAAGAAGAAATAATCAAATAATCACAAAAAAGCGCTCAAAATGAGCGCTTTTGTCATGTTTTTGTTTATTTTATGAGGCTGTTCCTGAATAGGAAGAAGAACCGCTAGAAACGGTATAAGTTGATCCACTTGAGAAATCAGAAGAATAAACACTGATACCGTAATAGTTTCCTGTAATAGCAAAACTAATATCAATTCCTGAAACGGTCCAAGTACCGCTAGTTAAGGTAATACTGCTAGCTCTTTTTGGTCCTCCGGGACCTCCACCAGGTCCACCAGTAGTTGTACCTAAACCAAATCCATAAACTCCACTGTCTTTGGTTAAAGTTCCTTCATATGGGCCAACACAAATAAATGTGCCTCCACTAAGATTGATACCGCCATCAGTATCAATACCAGTGGCGGTTCCGCCTGTAGAATTAGGAGCGCCTCTAGTAATAACAACGCCTCCTGTTTGAGTGAAGGTACCATTAGAATCAATACCATCAACATCCCCAGAACCAACCGTAATATCTAAATAGCCACCAGTAACTTTGATTGTTGGTGATTCATCTATCTTTTTAGAAGCGTTTATACCGTCGTCAGAGGAATAAATAGTAAGAGAGCCTCCAACGATATCAACATGATTACTTTCAACGCCCTCAGAAGCTTTATTGACAACGGCTGCTCCTCCGGACATATGGAAAGTATTATCCGCATGAATAGCGTCATCTCCGCTTGAAATATCATAAGTTCCATCAGTAAAGGAAATAGAAGCGCCGCTATGGAAGCCATCATCCTTAGAGTTAATGGTGATATCCATTTTGCCAACATAGATATCGCCTAAACATTTAATTCCTTTTCTTGATGCACTTGAAGAAGTTGAAGTAGTAACAATATCTATTGTTCCTGCGACTAATTTCGTATAGCCAGAGAAAGTTGTGGCCTCTGTAGAAACATCAATACCGTCATATGAAGCATTAATGGTTAATGTGCCAGATTCCATATAGAAGAAACTATCCCCACTAGAATTTTCAACATGAATGCCGTCTTCATTTCCGTTCACATATACACCAGGATTACCACCGATACGAACTGAATCGTTGATGTTTAAACATTTATCCTTATTAGAAGTAAAGATAAAACCTCCATCTCCATATATACGCATATCATCTTTAGATTCAACGGCCTTTAATTGTCCGGTAACGGTTAAATCTCCGTTTCCAGAGAATGTTATTGTATCGCGAGAATAGACGGTTGCGTCCACATTAGTAGATCCATAGGAATAAGAACTAGTAAAAGTGCTAGTTAACTTATTAATTGTTCCTTCTTTTGGTTGGATAAGAACTTTATCCGCGGAATTAATGAGGATACAAGCCTTACTAGATGAAGTAATAGAGACCCCGTTTAAAAGAAGATAGATATTACCTTTCTTTGAAGAATCATTAACGAGAATGGTGACACTGTTACTACTTCCAGTTATTTCAAAATACCCTGGAGAAGAGATAGTAACGAGATTTGAAGAATAGGAAGCTCCACTTGTGCTTCCAGAAATATCAGCACCGCTATCGCTTAAAGTAATTACGGTATCAACGGAATCAATAATCTTTTTATCAGCGTCACCAAACATATCTTCGTCTGGTGTGACGACATCGACTGTTTGGCTATCATCATCGTCATTACTTTTGCTTGAATTAGCGTTACAGCCACAACCCGCTAAAAGGGATGTTAAAAGTAAAGAAGTGGCTAAAAATAGGCTTTTTTTCATAAAATTACCTCCTATTATAGTTTTCCAAGAGGTTCACTATATGGGACTAAAGAGATCTCTAAATTACCGTTTTTAATACGGAGTTCATCAATCATTTCTTTTTCTTCTTTTTGGTTTTTCATAACGACTCGATATGAGAGTTTAAACATAGAACCCATACCAGTAGTCTTAACTTCCACTAATTCGACTTCTTTTAAATAGTGATCAAAAGTAGCAGTAAAGACATCAGAATAATCTAAAGATTCAGGGATAGTAATCTTTAATAATTTTTCTCTAGCAAATCTTTTGTGTTCAAAGAATGGTAAATAACTAACCAATAAGAAGACTATAGGAATAGCAATACCAAATATAGCACCTAAAAGGAGGAAACCTAATCCAAGGATTAGACCAATTACAACACTTGATAAAAGGGCTAATAATTCTTCCGCTTTTCCTTGAGCGCTTCTAAATCTAATTAATCCTAAAGCCACAGCGATAGTTACTATTCTTGCTGTCACACTGGTGGCTCCTTGTAAGAAGGCTCCTACTAAGCAAATAGCAAGTGAGACAACAAGCGGTAATAAACATGCTGTTACAAAGAACCCGGCGGTAGAACGAATTCTTAAAGAGAATAAGAAGGTTGATAAGATACCAATAACTACGGCAATTCCTGCCATCGCAAATACGAGTGCGACGTCGGTGTTATTAGCGAATACTGATTCAAACATAATTGATAATCCTTTCTGAAACTAATTTGTTCATTTGTTGTTTATATGCTTCTCCATACTTAGAAAAAGTATTGATTTTAATATCTGCTTCTTTAAATATCTTGATAAGCCATAGAGGCAAAGCCTGTTGTACTTTAACTTCGAGGATACAACACCCTTCTGGTAAAAGTGGTATTCCTTCCATATCTTTAGTTAATACTAAGTCTTCAACTCGATATCTAGGACGAGCATCGATGGTGAGCCTTAAGTCCCCTTCTTTTTCTATATAAGCGGTTCGATCGTATATGATTAAGCATGAGGGGACTAGATTTTTATAATAATCTCGGAAATAAGTAATTTCTTTGGCTATCTGCCCATTAGCGCATATATCTCCTTCTCCGTTGAAGAAGGCTTTAACTGCAGGAATAGTCGTTTCCGCTCGTCGTTTATAAACGATTCCATCATATTTCCTTTTTAATTCAAGATAGACGTTACTTTTTTCTGTAGCTAGACCATAAGACCTAAGGCGGATCTTTTCTTTAAACTTCGGTTTTTCTATTGAGGTACGAATTAAACGATAGTCAGGCGTATCATAATAAAGCGAGGCAATAGAAGTTAAGCCATATTGATCAACTTCCATATGTCCTTTTAAATGCTCGATTAAATAATCTGTCTGCTGTTTAGACAAGATATATTTAAGTTCCACACGTTTCATGACTGTGATCGCGTCTGACATGCCTATTCCTTTCTTTTAATATTGATATTAAAGTTCAACTTTGATGATGAACTTGCCTTCATTTCCTTTCGCGTAAATACGACCTTTATGAAGATTTACAATATCTTTAGCGATGGATAAACCAAGACCGCTGCCATCGACTTTGCTATTACGGTCAGCTTCAAAACGATAGAATTTTTCAAAGACGATATCTAATGGCCCGTCTTTAATGTCTTTTCTATCATTGGTTTGAATGATGATAATTCTTTCATCTTCTCTACGAAGATCTAAGGAAGCCTCGCTAGTTGAATATTTTAAAGCGTTATCTAAAAGAATATCGATTAATTGCATAATCATATCTTTATCGCCTTTATAGACTAAATCAGGGACAATATTTACATCTAATTTCTTATGTAACTTATTAAATGAAGAGATGTATTTTTCTGCGATTTGATTAACAGAGTCAGAAATAACAAAGTTATTTTTATTTATCTTTTCTGGAAGCGTTCCATCTAATAAAGCTAAGTTAGCAAGATTATCTAATACTTTGTTTAAATGTTTAATCTCTTTAGAGATAGCTTTACATTCTTCATTTTCTCCTTGTTCAAGTTCTAATATTTCATTATTCATGGAGATGATAGTTAAAGGAGTTTTTAATTCATAGGAAGCATCGGCAACAAAGCGTTGTTGTTTATGATAAGTATCTTCAATTGGTTTAATGAACTTTTTAGAGACTAGAAGAATGGCTAAGAAGGTAATCAGTGTTCCACTTACTCCTCCAATAACTGAAGCGATAAGAACGCGTAAAGATGGTAACAATTCTCTTCCTTGATCAATAACAGTGACGTAAGAGACATCTTTGTTATTTTTATCGTCATAAAGACGATAGCGGTAAGAGAAATCTTTCCACCCAGTCTTAGCTTTGTTCTTTGATAACTCTTCGGCCCATTTTAAGCAAGTCTCTTTACTTAAAGCAGAGATATTGTAATGGATGAGCTCATAGGCAATATCTTCGTTTTTACTAAGACGAACAGTGAAATATCTAGTACTCATCGGAGTATCAGGTGAATCTGGACCCATACTTCCGGGTCTAGGTTCCCTTTCTTTATTGGGCTCAAATCCGCCATCATGATCCGCGATCATTTGAGTTATATTATCAGCATCAGAAGCCACCATATTGAAATTCACGATATTAATCGTGCTGAGAATGAGAACAAGTAAAGCAAAAACCGATAATACCGAATATAAGATAAATTTGAAACGTAGTTTTTTAATCATGAATTTTTGCCAATTTGAATCCTTTCCCTTTTTCGAAAGTTATTTCATATGATGAACCGATGTTATGGAGTTTAATATTGATAGTTTTGATGAATAATTCCAATCTTCCCTTTTGAATTTTAGGACATCTTTTTAATAACTCTTCGTGGGTTATATATGATTTTTCTTCTAATGAAGAAATAATGTAATATTCATGTAAGATAATCTTTGCCGAAGAATCTTTTTCTAGTTCTAGGTAATTCTGTTTGATAAGGAAATCCCCTAGATGGATATCTTTTCCTTTCCCTTTTAAGGCAGTTAATAGATTGATAGTTTCTACAAGTTGGATGAGCTTAAATGGTTTAGTGATAAAATCATCAACATGCGAATTGGATAGAAGTATGTTTTCACTAATTTCACTTTGATTACTCATGATGATAAGAGAAATGGTTTTATTATTCTCTCTTATTTCTTTACTAACATCATTTCCGGATATCCTTGCTAAAGAATCATCAAGAAGTAATAAATCATATTTATTATTTGAATACTTTTCTAATGTTTGGACCCCATCAAAAACAATATCAGAGGTCATTTGATAGTGGTCTAATCCCCTTTGGAGGGTATGAAGAAGTTCGCGATTATTCTCGCCAATAAGTATTTTCATGCGCTACCCTTTTGAGACTTTATTATATATAAAATGGTCAAGAAAAAATATCAAAAGATATTCTTTACTGACTATTTATCACTGAATAGTATTCTTCCTAATCGAATATGAGTGGCTCCTTCTTTAAGAGCTTCTTGATAATCATCACTCATACCCATGGATAGATAAGGGATTCTTGTATTGAACTTGTTTTCTAGTTCTTGTTTTATAATTACTAATTTATGGAATTGCTCTCTTTTTTCTTCTGAAGAAGAGGATGATATTGTCATCATCATCAATCCGACTATTTCAATGTTTGGATATTTAATAACTGAGGAAAAGAAATTTGATAAGTCTTCTATTAATACACCATTCTTACTTTCTTCATGATTGATAGAGACTTCGATAAAGCACTTTAAAGGAGTGGAACGGTGCTTATTAATTAGGTCCGCTAAAGAAAGGCTATCTAAGGAATGTAAATAATCAATCTGATTAATTACATGTTTAGCTTTATTTCGTTGCAGGTGACCGATAAAATGCCATTTTATTGGCAAATCTTTGAGCTCGTTATACTTTGATAAAAAAGAATCAACTCTATTTTCTCCAAAGTTAGTTATGTGATGAGCAAACATTTCTCTCATAGTAGTGGAGTCGACATACTTAGTAGCCGCGACTAGAGTAACGTCACTTGGTAGTGTAGATAAAAACTGATCAATGTCTTTTCTTAGCATACGAGAATTATACTCCTTATATATATTCGCGTTAAGAGGAAATAAACATGATATAATATAGCCACAAAGGAGGAAAATAGTTAGTAAATTAGAGGTGTAGTAGTGTGAATAATCACCGTTAAAACAGTTTGTCAAAATTGCATTAATTGCGATTTTAAATAGAGATTATTCGTTGAACTTCGAAGGTTATATATAAAAATGCTCAAAAAAAGTTAACCTACGCAATTTAATATAAAATATTAATAACTACTAATTTATTACTAACAAAATACTAATATATGGACAGTTTAAAAAGTTTGATGGATAAAAAACAATATGAATTGGTTGTTAAACTAACTGAAAAAAGTGAAACTGCGACCGACTTATTTTATCGTATTGCAGCTTTGACCGCGCTTAACCGTGGAGATGAGGCAATTCTTGTTATTCATCGTCATCGAAAAATACTTGAAACTAGACTCTCTATCCTTATAAAAATACATTTAGAACTCCTTTGTACATTAGGATATTTTGATGAAGCATTTACTGAACTTGAATATTACAAAAACCTTCCGTATGAAAGCCAGGAAGTCGAAGAATTACTCGCTTCTTTACCAAATTATATACGGGCCGAAGAAAGAAAGAGACTTACAGAAGAAAAAGGAATTACTAACGAAGAACTAAATGGGTTATTGAAATCCTCGAATATTGATGATGTTGTCCCTGCACTAGATATTGCAAGAAATAGAGATATTATTCCTTTTTATGATACTTTATGCAATCTTATGATTTATCATAAGGTCCAATCAGTTCGTTCCTTTACCTTGCTAGTATTTGTTAGCAAAGAGATTGATAAAAAAGTGAAATTCAACCATAAAGGAGAAATACTTGAAGTTATCCCAAAAGAATTAGAACAACCTTTTACTGGAGACGAATTCAATTATTTCACCAATAGATTAACCGCTCTTTTTAAGAATCCTTCTTTATTAGAAACAGCGATGCAGTTACATGCCACTTATATTATATATAACTACCCTGTTTATGATCACGAATACACCCAAGAAATGATAGTGGCGTTAATTGAAGAAGCCCATCGTTATTTAAAAAGCGAACCAGATATTGATTTAGCCTCTCGCTGTTTAGAGATGGGTGTGGAATTAGAGGATGTTGAAAGACTGATTGATGAGATAGAAGAGGCTTGTCAAAACTTTTAGTTTTACATATGCACATTTGTGTGTGCGTTTTACTTGCGTTGATACGTGCGTTTAGTTTATAATCTATGACGCACGTTTTATTTAGGAGGACCATTAAATATGGAAAAGAAAATTAAAAAATTAGAACATTCTCATGTTGAAGTATTAGTGAGTGTTGATGTGGAAACATGGAAAGCTGCTCAAAAGAAAGCATTTGATAAAGAAGCTAGCAAAATCAAAATCGATGGATTTAGACCAGGCAAAGCTCCAGAACAATTAGTGAGATCTCGCGTTGATCAAGGCAAAGTCTTAGAAGAAGCTGTCAACGAAGTCTTACCAAAAGCTTATGAAGAAATTATTAAGGAAGGCATTAATCCACATGCTCAACCAAAGGTTGATGTTACTAAGATCAGTGATACCGATTTAGAATTAAAATTCGTTATCGTCACTGAGCCAGAAGTTACTTTAGGTACCTATAAAGGATTAAAAGTGAAAAAAGGAAGTGCGAAAGTTAGCGAAGCAGAAGTTAAGAAAGCTTTAGATGATTTATTAAAAGAAAACGCTTCTTTAGCGATTAAAGAAGGCGAAAGCGCTTTAGGCGATGTCGTCGTTATGGATTTCAAAGGCCGCGTCGATGATAAAGAATTTGAAGGTGGTTCTGCTGAAAACTATGAATTAGAACTTGGTAGCAATTCCTTCATTCCTGGCTTCGAAGAACAATTAGTGGGTAAAAAAGCTGGCGAACACGTTGATGTTAAAGTCAAATTCCCAGAAAACTACACTCCAGAATTAAAAGGCAAAGATGCTGTTTTTGGATGTGATATTCACGAAGTGAAAGCCAAGAAATTGCCTGAATTAAACGATGAATTTGTTAAAGAATTATCTATTAAAGACGTTAATACTTTAGAAGAACTCAAAGCTCATAAACAAAAAGAATTAGAGAGCGCGAAAGAAAAAGAAATTAACGATAAATTTATGGCGGATCTTATTGAAGAAATCCTTAAGACCAGCACAGTTGATGTTCCAGAAGAAATTATTGATGCTCAAGTGGAAAGTAGAAAGAAAGATTTAGAAAATAGAATCTCTCAATCTGGATTGACTTTAGAACAATACCTTTCTTTAGTGGGACAAAAAGAAGAAGAATTCGTCGCTCAAATTAAAAAAGACGCTTTAAAAGAAGTGAGTAACTATTTCTTAATCAATAAGATTGCTGAAGTTGAAAAAATCGAAGTCAATAAAGCTGATATTGAAGCAGAAATGAAGAAACTTGCTGAACAATACAAGATGAAGTTAGAAGACGTGAAGAAAGCCTTAGCACAAAATATGGGTGCCTTTGCTGATAACTTAAAATTACAAAAAGTTGAAAAACTCTTAAAAGAAAATAACTAATTAACTAGTTAAAGGAGGATATTATATGCCTGAAAAGACACAATCCTTAACCTTACCTCTTCTTATCACAAGAAGCATGGTGTTATTTCCAGAAACGCAACAACTAATTGATGCGAGTCGTGATTTTTCCATCGCCGCGATTAAGGCTAGTAGAGATGAAACTGATTCCTTGTTCTTCTCGACTTGTCAAAAAGACGAAGCTCCTGAACATCCAACTAGCGAAGAAGTTTTTGAAACCGGCGCTTTATGCCGTATTGTCGCTATTACGGATCGTGGAGATAAACTTAAAATCCGTATCGAAGTCGTTGAAAGAGTTAAACTCTCTCATATCATCGCTCCTGATGCGAATGGCTATTATATCGCCAAAGGCGAAATCTCCAATTTAGAAGAGCCTGCAGATGATGTTAAAGACGTCTATGTCCGCTCTATTAGAGAGGCTTTAGATAAATCTCCAAGTGTCATTCAAATGATGCCTAGAAGTGTGGCTAATGTGGTGGGTAAATCTACATCGCCTATAACTTTAAGTTATAATTTAGTAAGCATTTTAAAGATTAATAAAGAACAAAAGCAAAAAGCTTTAGAAATTGATTCTATTGACTTATTAGTCCCTTATGTTGTTACTTTACTTAATGGTGAAAACCAAAAAGAACAAATTGATCGTGATATCAATAACACCATTAGAGAATCAACTGAAAAGTCGCAAAAAGAATACTATTTAAGAGAAAAGCTTAAAGCTATTAAGAAAGAATTAGGGGAAGACGCTAATTCATCTAATGATCCTGATACCATCTTAGAGAAACTAGAAAAGAATCCTTATCCAGAACATGTCAAAGCTAAAGTGAAAGCTGAGATTAAAAAGATGGAAATGATGCCAGGAGGTTCTTTAGAAGCTGCTCTTATCCAATCTTATTTAGATGTCATCATGAATGTTCCGTGGTGGCAAAAAACTGAAGATAATAACGATTTAAAGAATGTCGAAAAGATTCTTGATGAAGACCATTATGGTTTAGAAGAACCTAAGAAGAGAATTGTTGAATATTTAGCTGTTAAAAAATTAACAGGTAATTTAAAGTCTCCAATTCTTTGTTTCTTTGGTCCTCCAGGAACTGGGAAAACCAGTTTAGGTAAATCCATTGCTCGCGCTTTAGGAAGAAAATTCTTTAAAGCTTCTTTGGGTGGTATTTCTGATGAAGCGGAAATTCGTGGACATAGAAGAACTTATGTAGGTTCTTTACCAGGAAGAATCATTCAAGGAATGAGAAAAGCCGGTGTTACTAACCCTGTCTTCCTTTTAGATGAAGTTGATAAATTAGCTTCTTCTTATAAGGGCGACCCCGCCAGTGCGCTTTTAGAAGTCCTTGATCCAGAACAAAATAACGCTTTTAACGATAATTATATGGAAGAACCATATGATTTAAGCGATGTCTTATTTATTTGTACCGCTAACTATTTAGACCAAATTCCTGGTCCATTAAGAGATCGTTTAGAATTAATTCAACTTTCTTCTTATACAGAACTAGAAAAAGTACAAATTGCTAAGCAACACTTAGTGAAAAAGCAAATCGAAGTTAATGGTCTAAAAGAAGGACAAGCTTCATTTAGCGATGATGCAATCAAATTTATTATTCGTCACTATACACGTGAAGCTGGTGTTCGTGATTTAGAAAGAAAGATTGCTTCTTGCTTAAGAAAAGTTGCTGTTGCAATTGTTAAAGATCCAAGTATCGAGCATATCGATATTGATGAAAAGAAGATTCGTGAATATTTAAAAACACCAATCTTTGAAGATTCACAAAAAGAAAAAGAACCCCAAATCGGTGTTGTTACTGGTTTAGCATATACCGAATATGGCGGAGATATTCTTCCAATTGAAGTTAATTACTTCAAAGGTAAGGGAGCGCTTGTTTTGACTGGTAACTTAGGCAATGTTATGAAAGAAAGTGCTTCCATTGCTTTAGACTACGTCAAAGCTAATGCAGAAAGATTTAACGTTAATCCTGATTTATTCATGGATAACGATATTCATATCCATGTTCCAGAAGGAGCAGTTCCAAAGGACGGACCTAGCGCAGGTGTCGCTATTACAACAGCGATTATCTCTTCTTTATCTCATACTCCAGTTAATCCTAATGTCGCTATGACGGGTGAAGTTTCTTTAAGAGGAAATGCTCTTCCAATTGGTGGATTAAGAGAAAAATCTTTAGCGGCTTTAAGAAGCGGCATTAAGACTATTGTCGTTCCTAAAGAAAACGCAAAAGATGTGGATGAACTTCCAAAGGAAGTTAAAAAATCTTTAAAAATCATTTATATGACTTCTGTCGCGGACGCTGTAGAAGTGGCCTTATTAAGGAAAGATGCTTAATTATAAAAATGTCACTTTTATAAAATCTGCAACTGGTATATCCGACGCTCCACAAGCGGGATATAAAGAAGTTTTAATTGTGGGTAAAAGTAATGTTGGTAAATCTTCATTAATTAATGCTTTGTGTTCAAGAAACCAACTTGCTTTTACCTCCTCCAAACCAGGACATACACGTTTGCTAAATTATTATGACATTGACCATACCTTTTATTTAGTAGACGCTCCTGGATATGGCTATGCTAAAGGTGGAATTGATCTTGATGAATTATTCGCCAAGATGATGAATTCTTATTTATTAGAAGCCTCTAGATTAGCTTTAGTACTTCTATTAATTGATTCGCGTCGTGATTTTTCTGATAACGATTTAGAGATACTGTCTTACTTAAAACAAAACAATAAGAAATATTTCATTGTTATTACAAAAATTGATAAGGTCAATCAAAAAGAAAAAGCCTTAGTGGACAAAAGGCTCAAAGAGCTTGATATTAATAAGGAAAACGTTTATTACGTTTCAAGTAAAGAAACTAGAACACTAACTTCCTTAAAACAAGCAATTGAAAAGATAGTCCAATAAATCTATAATTTATTTGTTCCGTTGAAGAAGAGGAGTAACTTATCTCTTTTATCTAGAGAGCCGAGGATGGTGGAAGCTTGGCTAAAAGAATAAGCGAAGGTCGCTTTGGAGGATAGCTGCCTAGCGAAATAGGTTAATGAAGTGCACTGAATAAGTGAACTAAGGTGGTACCGCGCGTATAGCGTCCTTAGAGAGGACGTTTTATTTTTGGAGGAAAGATTATGCTAGAAAAACGTTATAATCCAAAAGAAGTTGAAAAAGGTAAATATGAGCTTTGGAAAAATAAAGGTTATTTTAAAGCTGGAGATATTTCTAAAAAGCCGTTTACCATTGTTATTCCTCCACCAAACGTTACTGGAAAATTACATCTTGGTCACGCTTGGGATACAACGATTCAAGACATCATTATCCGCTATAAAAAGATGCAAGGATTTGATACTTTATATCTTCCTGGAATGGACCATGCTGGTATTGCTACTCAAGCCAAAGTTATGGAAAAACTCCGTAAAAATGGCGTGGATGTAACGAAAATTAGTAGAGAAGACTTCCTCAAGACCGCTTGGGAATGGAAAGAAGAATACGCTAATAACATCCATGAACAGTGGAAACAAATGGGTCTTGCTTTAGATTATTCAAGAGAAAGATTCACTCTTGATGAAGGACTTAATTTCGCTGTTAGAACTGTATTTGTGGATTTATATAATAAGGGACTTATTTATCGCGGAGAAAGAATTATTAACTGGGATCCGGTACAAAAAACCGCCCTTTCTAATGTGGAAGTAATTCACCAAGATGATAAAGGCTACATGTATTATTTCTCCTATCCAATTGTTGATAGTAATGAGAAATTAATCGTCGCTACAACACGTCCAGAAACCATGTTTGGTGACGTTTGTGTAGTGGTGAATCCTAAGGATAGACGCTACAGCAAATATGTAGGAATGAAGGTTATTAATCCAGCGAACGGAGATGTTTTACCTATCATCGCTGATGAATATGTTGATTTAAGTTTTGGTACAGGTGCTATGAAGTGTACGCCAGCTCACGATCCGAACGACTTCCTAATTGGCGAAAAATATCATTTCCCAAAACCAATTATCTTTAATAAAGACGCCACTATGAATGAAAAGTGTGGTGTCTATCAAGGTATGGACCGTTTTGAATGCCGCGAAGCATTGATTGAGAATATTAAAAAAGATGGTAACTTTGTGAAGATGGAAGAAATTGTTCACCCAGTGGGACATTCTGAAAGAAGTAATGCTGTTGTGGAACCAATGCTTTCCAAACAATGGTTTGTAAAAATGCGCCCATTAGCGGACCAAGCTTTATCTAATCAAAAAGGCAAAAATAAAGTAAACTTTATTCCACCTCGTTTTGCTAAGGTGTTTAGCCAATGGATGGAAAAAGTTGATGATTGGTGTATTTCTCGTCAATTATGGTGGGGACATCGTATACCTGCTTATTACCATAAAGATTCAGGTGATTGCATTGTTTCTATTGAACCTCCTAAGGATATGGAGAATTACATTCAAGAAGAAGATGTTCTTGATACCTGGTTCTCTTCTGCTTTATGGCCGTTTTCAACACTCGGTTGGCCTAATACTAGTAGCGAAGATTTTAAACGCTATTTCCCCACTGATGTTTTAGTGACAGGATATGACATTATTTTCTTCTGGGTCTCAAGAATGATTTTCCAATCTTTAGAGATGACAAAGTCTATACCATTTAAGAAAGTCGTTATCCATGGATTAGTAAGAGACGAAAAAGGTAGAAAAATGTCTAAGACCTTAGGTAATGGCGTTGATCCAATTGCGGTTATCGATACTTATGGAGCGGATGCTTTAAGATACTTCTTAACTACTAATTCCACTCCAGGACAAGATATGAGATATATCGAAGAAAAGGTCGTCTCTAGCGCGAACTATTTAAATAAGATATGGAACAGCGCGCGTTATGTTTTAAGCGTTTTACCAAGCGATTTTAATGAAGAAAAGATGGTGTGCTTATCAAGCATGGACCATTGGATTGTTAATCGTTTAGAAGAAACAATTAGGAATGTTGAAAGCAATATGGAAAAATATGACTTCAACGCCGCTAGTACGCATTTATATAATTTCGTTTATGATGATTTCTGCTCTCAATATCTAGAAATGTCTAAAGTGGCTTTATCTAGCGATGATGAAAGAAAGAAAAACGCAACTTATCACGTTTTATATCACTGCTTAAAGAATATTATTCTTTTGATTTATCCTTATACCCCATTTATTGCTGAAGAATTATATTTGAATCTTCCTAAACATTTAGATTCCATCATGCTTGAATCTTATCCAAAATATCATCCTCAATTAATTGATAAAGAACACGATGAAGAAGTCGAATTCTTATTTGATTTAATTAAAGATGTTCGTAATTATAAGATTCTTAACAAATTAGCACCTAATGCTAAATTAGAATTAAGCTTAAAAACTAATAAAACATTATTTGAAGACTTTAATGTTTATCTAGAAAGGTTTACTTTCTCTAAACTTGGCGATTTACAAAACAAGCAAGGAGAAATCAAGAACTATCCTCTTGGACAAATGACTATTTATAGCAATGTTGATAGTGGTGAACTAAGAGCCAAACTAGAAAAAGACATTGCCTTGGAAGAAAATGAAATAATGCGTGGCGAAAAGATGCTTGGTAATGAGAACTTCTTAGCTAAAGCTCCTAAAGATAAAGTGGAACTAGAAAAGGAAAAATTAGCCAAACATCGTCTTGTCTTAGAAGAACTTAAGAAGAAGTTAGCTTCTCTATAATAAAATATTTTATAGATTAAGGAGTCAAAGACTCCTTTTTCTTTTTCTTAAAAACATCATGAAATTCTTTTTACAATTTTGCTCGTTTTTGCCCTCTTACAAATATTAGGAGGACTATTTATGAACTATAGACTTTTAAATGAAAAAGAAATGAAACAAACATCTGTGGGAGAAGCGATTACGGTAGCATCGGTCATGTCGATTGCTATTATCGCTGTTATGGTAGTAGTTGTTTATCAACTTTACCGCTCTAAAAAAGGAACGGCACAAATTCCTGGTGGATGGCGTTTCTCATGGAATTAAATAATGGGTAAGATTAAAGATATACCTATCTACAATAGGCCAAGAGAAAAAGCTTATCGTTTAGGAATTGAACAATTAGCGGATTATGAATTATTAGCCATCATTATTAATCAAGGTGTTAGTAATTATTCCGCTTTAGAAATCGCATTTCATCTTATTGATGATCATCATGGGATGAAAGAATTAGCAAAACTGGATTATCAAGACCTTCTTGCTTATAGAGGTTTGGGAAAAGTGAGTGCAATTAAACTAGCTGCTATTTTTGAACTGATGCGAAGAATAACTTATGAAGAAGATAACCTTGCATTAAACAAAAGGAAAGTCGATAGTGAATATCTTTATTTACGTTACAAAGATGTATTGAGTAAAGAAACACAAGAGAGGTTAATGCTAATTGGTGTGGATGCTCAGTATAAGATGGTCTTTGAAAAAGAGATATTTATTGGTTCTGAAAGCGATATGCCAGCGTCAACTCAGCCGATTTTAGCCTCAGTTTTAAGACATAATTGCAAGAATTTCTATTTAATCCATAATCATCCAGGAGAAAATCCAGATCATTCTCAAAGTGATATTGTTTTTTTGAATCAATTATCTTATGAGGCAAAAAGATTAAATTTGAAGGTTATAACATCTATTGTAATTTCTAATGAAGATTATTCGATATATCAACCGAAATAAAGAGTATTTGCACGGACTTTTTTAGCCTCTTTGTTTAATTAATTAAAAATTTTAGTTGATTATTATTTATAACTTTTGTTATATTACTAGCGTTGTCGCCTCACTAGCTACAACCGCATAGAAAAGGTTCTATAAAAACTTCGGTTACCTTAATAGCGAGTCATTAGTGAATCTATAAAAAGGAGGGACATTATGTACGCTATTGTTGAAACTGGCGGTAAACAAGTCCGTGTGGAAGTTGGCTCTAAGATTTTCGTTGAAAAATTAGATGCTGAAGTTGAATCCGTTGTTACCCTTGATAAAGTTTTATTAGTTGCTGACAAATCAACAGAAGTGGGAACACCATATGTTAAAGGTGCCACCGTCACAGCTAAAGTTGTTAAGCAAGGCAAAGCAAGAAAGATTCGCGTCTACAAGTATAAGAGCAAAGCCAATGAACATAAGACCATTGGTCATCGTCAACCATATACTTGCTTACTTATCGAAGCCATTAATGCTTAATCATGATTAATATATTAATCAAAAAAGACGGAAAGAAAGTGACTTGCTTAGAAATAAAAGGTCACGCTCATAGTGATGAATATGGCAAAGATCTAGTGTGTGCTGGAGTCAGCGCTATCATCACCGGAGGTCTTAATAATCTTCACGATTTAGACAATTATGAAATTCTTTTTGAAGAAGGACATGTAAAAATCAAAGTACTAGAAGATATTTCCGCTCATGACGAAGTAGTGATTGAAACAATCATTACCTCACTTCAAACTGTTGAAGAGAGCAATAAGAAGTTCGTCAAAATTCAAATTTTATAGAAAGGGTGTATTCAATTATGATGTTTAAATTAAATTTACAACTCTTTGCTTCTAAAAAAGGTGTCGGTTCCACAAAAAACGGACGTGATTCTGCTGGTCGTCGTTTAGGCGCCAAAGTGGCAGATGGTCAATGGTGCCATTCTGGTTCCATTATCTATCGTCAAAGAGGAACTAGAATTTATCCAGGTGAAAATACCAAAATTGGTAAAGATGATACTATTTTTGCTACCGCTAACGGTATTGTGAAATATTACCGCGTTGGTAAAGATCGCAAGGCTGTTAAAGTTGTTGTTAGCGACTAGATTAAAGAATTGTACGATAAGACCACTAAATTAAAGTGGTCTTTTTCTTTTAATTATTTTATAATAATTCTAGGTATTTTATGTTTATTGATCGTGTCGTTATTGAGGTAAGAAGTGGAAAAGGCGGAGATGGCGCTATTGCTTTTTTACGTGAAAAGTTCTTACCTAATGGTGGACCTGCTGGAGGTAATGGAGGCCGTGGTGCTTCTATCTACTTAAGAGCTAATAGCAAAATTAACACCCTCTTTAATTATCGCCATAGTAAAACCTTCATCGGTAAAGATGGAGAAAGAGGTGGTAATAAAAATCAATATGGTAAATACGCTGAAGATATTATTTTAGATGTCCCTGTTGGTACAGTAATTTACGAAGAAAAAGAACATAAATTTATCGCTGACTTAAATGAAGATGGAAGAATTGTTCGTGTGGCTAAAGGTGGTAGAGGTGGTAGAGGTAATAACTGCTTCAAATCTTCCACAAATCGCGCTCCTAAAATTGCGGAAAACGGTGAACCTGGCGAAAGAAAACGTTTAATTCTTGAATTAAAACTATTAGCGGATGTTGGTTTAGTTGGTTTCCCAAGTGTTGGTAAATCAACATTATTATCGGTAGTTTCTGCTGCTAAACCAGAAATTGCTGATTACCCTTTTACAACCATTATTCCTAATCTTGGTGTTGTTACTACTAAAGACAATCGTTCTTTCGTGATGGCGGATCTTCCTGGATTAATTGAAGGAGCTCATCAAGGTAAAGGATTAGGTCTACAATTCTTAAGACATATCGAAAGATGTCGTGTTGTTGTCCATGTTATTGATTTGGGTGAATCAGGTAGAGACCCATATAACGATTATTTAGTGATTAATAAAGAACTAGAATCATATGGATTCGGTCTAATTAATCGCCCTCATATTCTTGTCGCTTCAAAGATGGATGAAGATGGTGCAAACGAAAGATTGAAAGAATTAAAGAAGCACATTAAAGAAGACATTATTCCTATCTCCGCTTTAACTGAAGAGAATATTGATGTTTTATTATATAAAATTGCTGATTTATTAGAAAAAACACCTCTATTTCCTTTATATGATGAAGAGGAAGAAAAACTTGATCATAGATTATATGAACTTGAAGAGGAAGAAAAAGAATATGAAATCATTAGAAGAGACGCTCATACTTGGGAGATTATTGGAGATAAGATTCTTCGCTTCTATAAGATGACTAATATTTCTACTGATGAAGGTATGATGGTCTTATTAACTAAATTAAGAAAGATCGGTATTGATGATGAACTAGAAGCTCGTGGAGCGCTTGACGGAGATACTGTTATTTTAGGCGATTTTGCTTTTGACTATGTGAGGTAGTTATGACTCTAGAAAGATATTTAGATAGAATCGAAGAATTCTTAAAGAATTATTTAGTTGAAACTAAAGCCTCTGGCTATGTTTTAGGGCTTTCTGGTGGAGTTGATTCTTCTTTGGTCGCAGCCTTAAGCAAAGAAGCTGTAGGTAAAGACAAATTACACTGTATTATGATGCCCATTGATTCTCATCCTGATGATTTAAAAGACGCTATCGCCTTAGCCAAAGCTTTGGATTTAAATTATCATGTCATCGATCTAAGTGAAACATTCCAAAACTTTGTTAAAACTTTTAAAGAACAAGGAATAGAACTTGATAAAGGTTCCTTGTCTAACCTTAAAGTGAGGATGAGAATGTCAACTTTATATGCTTATGGACAAACACATCATCTATTAGTTCTAGGCACTGATAATGCTGATGAAAGATATACTGGCTACTTTACTAAATATGGAGATGGGGCAGCTGATTTACTCCCTATTGCTAAATTAGTGAAAAAAGAAGTTGTGGAAGCCGCAAAGATTAAAGGTGTTCCATTGTTTTTAGCGGAACGCGTTCCATCCGCCGGTCTATTTGAAGGCCAGACTGATGAAAAAGAAATGGGTATTACTTATAAAGATTTAGATGATTTCCTTTTAGGAAAGATTGTTAATAAAGAAGTTTTAGATAGAATTAATTATTTACATAGAATTAGTGAACATAAACGTGTTCCTATCCCTGAAGCTGAGGAGTTTATTAGGGATGAAAAATAAGAAAGAACTAATTATTGTTTCATCTTTAGTGGGCTCGTTATTAGCCTTATTAGTTCTTATTATTTTTATATTAGTTAACGTATAAAGGAGGTAGACAAATGATTTACATGCTAAAAGGAAAAGTGGCTTTAATTGATAAAGACACAGTGATTATTGATGTCCATGATGTCGGCTATCAAGTCCTTGTATCTCATATTGATGACTATACAGTTGGAGAAGAAATCGTTTTATATACTTATAATGTTGTTAGAGAAGACGAACAATATTTAGTTGGTTTTACTTCCTTAGATGAAAAAGCGGTATTTTTATCTTTAATAAAGGTTAAAGGTTTAGGACCTAAAACTGCGATTACAGCTTTAAGTGCGACTTCTCCAAGTCAAGTGATTAACGCTATTGCTTCAAATAACGTTGCTTTTTTAAAGAAACTTCCTGGTATTGGCGGAAAAGCTGCTGCTCAGATTATCCTTGATCTTAAAGGCGAATTAACTGGTGGCGATAAAGGCGATCCTGGTATTTATGAAGATGTTTATGAAGCCTTAAAAGCGATGGGCTTTAAAGGAGCGGCGATTGACCGTGTCTTAGCAAATATCAATCTTCCTAACGCTAACGAAGAAGAAATTTTAAGAGAAGCGCTTTCAAAATTAAACGATATGAAAAAGAAAAAGTAGGAGGTCAATATGTCAAGATTATTAGATGCCAATTTAAGTAGTAGTGACCGCGAAGAAGAGAATTCGTTAAGACCTCAAACGTTAAAGAGTTACGTTGGACAAAAAGATTTGAAAAAGAATCTTGAAGTTTTTATTGGTGCGGCATTACATAGAGAAGAGCCAATTGATCATATTTTGTTCTATGGTCCTCCTGGATTAGGAAAGACTACTTTAGCTTTTGTTATTGCTAACGAAATGCATGCACATATTCACGTTGCTAGTGGTCCATCTTTAGAAAAAACCGGCGATTTAGCGGCTATTTTGGCGGAATTAGAGCCAGGAGATGTCCTTTTCATCGATGAGATTCATCGTCTTCCTCGTGTTGTGGAAGAGGCGCTATATACCGCGATGGAGGACTTTAAATTTTCTGTTATTATTAACCGCGATAGTGGCTCTCGCGCTTTAACTTTAGACCTCCCTCCATTTACTTTAATTGGGGCAACTACAAGAGCGGGTAACCTCTCTTCTCCTTTAAGAGCGAGATTTGGCATTATGGAAAAACTTAATTTCTATGATGTAGAAGAAATAGAACAAATTGTTTTAAGAACAGCGAAAGTATTCTCCACAAAGATTGACAAAGAAGCGGCTAAAGAAATAGCAAAGAGAAGTCGTGGAACTCCACGTATTGCTAACCGATTATTTAAACGTGTCCGTGACTTTGCTAATTTCCAAGGCAAAGATGAGATTACATATCAAATAGCCGTTGATGCTTTAACCGCTCTTAAGGTTGATAGTATTGGTTTAGATGATGTTGATATTCGTTATTTAAGAACATTAATTGAACGCTTCCATGGTGGTCCTGTTGGCTTAGACACCTTAGCCAACGCGATAGGTGAAGAAATCAACAATTTAGAAGATGTATACGAGCCATATTTACTACAAATAGGAATGATTGATCGTACTCCTCGTGGAAGAATGGCGAGTGAAAAAGCATATAAACATCTTAAAATCAGTTTCCAAGAAAGCTTATTCTAAGGTTAGATAATGACATCACCATTAAGGTGGTGTTTTATTTTTTCCTTTCAATTTATATTGAAATATATATTCAAGTTAGGTATATTTATTGCTAGACGTGTTTTTGCACGCGCTTTCATGCGCTTAGGAGGATACACATATGCGTAGATTATGGGCTTACATTATTACCGCAGTTACCGCGCTTGTACTTGTGGGTACAACATTCGTTTCTGTTTTCGTGAAATCTCAATTCAATATTGAATATAGTAACGGTACAGAGATGACCTTTAGAGTAACTAACGTTGACGAAAACGGTGAAGATATTGGAATGGGCGAAGAAAAAGGCGCCGACTATATCGCCGAAAAGATGATTGAAAGACTTGATATTTATAAAGTTTCTAACTATAAAGTCGAGACTCAAAATCAAGATACTGTTAAAGTCACTTTAAAATCCTATAGTGAAGAAGAATTAGAACATATTAGAACCTATTTATCATTCAATGGTTCTCTTGGTTTAAGTAACGCCCATAACACTGTCTTAACTACATCTGATAACGATGATAACCCATCCTTCCTCCCAAGTGGCGAACAAGCTATTATGAAAACTACTAGTAATGGTTACCCATCAGTTGTTTTACCTGTTGATGTTGAAAACTCTTACTATAAACAAATGCTCCAAGAAACTGAAGACGACTTAGCCGATGATAGCAAGAAATCAGAATTTGGCGAAGCCACTTCCTCTCAAGGAGATGATGGCGAAGAAGTTACTGAATATCATTGCTATTTCTACCTTTGGTATGACTATGATGATGAAAAATGTACTTTTGATGCTTTGAAAGAGAAAAAAGAATCAGCGACAAGTCGCTTATTAATGAAATTCGAAATTACTCCTGAAAGTGAAGATGAGGATGGCAACAAAACCTCCTTCTATTATGACGATGGAGAATATAACAAACTCTATTCCATGGTTAATATGGACCGTGATAGTAGCGGTGATATTGATTTAAGTGAAAAAGAATACGGCTATAATCAAGCCCGTTATATCGTTAATTTAATTAACGCTGGTGAATTAGATTATAAAGTCACTTACTTATACTCAAAGAGCGCTAGTGCTTGGAATGAAACCTTAGTTAATGAAGGTGGATTAAGCTTCAGCAAAACTTTCATTGCTATGATTGCCGCTCTTATTATCCTTGCCTTTATCTTAGTGGCTTTCTATCGTCTATCTACTTTAAGTATTGTTGTTAACGCAGTTGTTTCTATCTTTGCTGCTATCGGGGCAACTATCTTATTCAATGCTGAATTTACAACATTTGCCGTTGCTGCTTTAATTGCTGTGGCCTTTGCTTCTTTAACAAGTAGCATTATCTATATGCACAAGATGAAAGAAGAAGCATATCGTGGTAGGAGCTTAAAGAAAGCCAATAGCGAAGCTAGTAGAAGATCCTTGCTTCCAATTGTCGACGTTAACGTCGTCTTAATGATTATTGGTATCTTCTGCTATGTTTTAGGCGGACAAGCCATGAGAACCTTTGCTGTTATTACTGTCTTTGGTGGCTTAGCTTCCTTATTATTAAATGTCACCTTATTAAAAGGTATGATGTGGTTAGCCACTAATGCAACTTGCTTACAAGGTAAATACGAAGTCTTTGGTATTAATGGTGAACATGTTCCTAACTTAGCTAAAGAAGAAAAACAAACTTATTATGGTGCATATGCCGATAAAGATTTCACTAAGAAAAAGAAGCCAATTGGTATTGTCTTTGCCGCTTTATTTGTGGCTTCCTTAGTTGGAGGTATTGTCTTTGGTGCTATTAATAAAGGCCAAATCTATGCTCAAGGTAGCAAAGTTGGCAACTCACAAATTTATTTTGAAACCACAAACGAATATAGTGGATTAACTGAAGAAGCGGATGTAAGAGAAGTTCTTGAACAAATCTCTTTCTATGAAAAAGATGAAGAAGATGCGAAGAAACTTTCCGATGTTGTTTCTTCTTTAGAGAAGAAAGATACTTGGAGTGAACCAAATCCTGATGATGAGGAGAATCCAATTGAACATTACACATTCTTAGTTACCTTAGATGGTAGTTATGATCCAGCTTCCTATAAAGGTATTTATACACATGATGATAAAGTAGAAAAATTTGCTAGCCTCGAAGAGACTATTGAATATGTCGTTTCTGATCGCTTTGATGATGAAACCGATTCTATTTCTATGAAAGTTACTAAGACTTATAGTAATGATTCTCCAGTAGCTTGGCCAGCCGCTCTTGCAACTTTAGTTGGTGTTACTGTTGCTGGATTCTATTTAGTCCTTAGATATCGTTTGTCTCGTGGTTTAGGCGCTTATATCTTAGCCCTTGCTTCAGCGACATTTATGTGGGGATTCTTCGCTTTAGTAAGACTACCTGTCACTTCTTACACTCTTGCCTTTGTTCCTGTCGTTGGTGTCTTTGCTTTTGCTTTAGCAATTGCCATCATGAATAAAGAAAGAGATATGATTCTAGAAGAAAAAGTAAGAGATAATTCTTCTGAACACCGCGCTGAACTTTTGAATAAGTCCAACTCCTTAGTGTTCTCCTTAACATTATCTTCATTCATCTTTATCTTCTGGCTCGCCATTGACTTCTTTGGCTTTGGTCCAATTGTGACATCCTGGATGTTCTTAGCTCTAGCTATTTCTAGTATCGTTACATTTATTGCCGTTACAACCTTATTGGTGCCTATTTCTAATTTCTTCTATGCTAAATTCAAACTTGATAACATCGAAAGAAAACGCAAACCAAGAAAGAATAAGAAACCAGTCCGTGCTAATAAAGGTGCAGAACCTGAAGAAGCAATCTTCATTGGTATTAACGACTAATTATATAGGCCACTTCAGTGTGGCCTTTATCATATAAATATGAATAAAGATTTATTTACTCGCTTATTAAATTACTACAATATTGACGAAACTGATTATCAATCCCTTATTCAAGATGTTGATGAATCTAATTTTGCCTATGCTCACCGTTTTAAAGATATCGAAAAAGCTAAAGCCTTATTAGATGAAGTTATAAAGAATAAAGGAAAGATATTCATTTATGGAGATTATGACGCTGATGGAGTGATGGGAACATCGATATTAGTGAAGATGCTCCGCTATAAGAATGTGGAAGCAGAATACTATTTACCGAACCGTTATGATGATGGATATGGATTAACCCTCAAAAAGGCGCAAGAATGTATAGATAATAAAGTTGATTTACTCATCTGTGTCGATAACGGTGTCGCCGTTATAGAACAAATAAAACTATTAAAAAAACATAATGTTAAGGTTCTTGTTCTTGATCATCATAGTCTGCAAGAAGAGCTTCCCCCTGCTGATTACATCATCCATCCAGAATATTCCTGCTTTGGTGAAATAGCGACTTCAGCTGGATTTGTTGCTTTCATGTTTTCAATTGAATTTCTTGGCTATTTTGATAAATATCTCTCAATTCTAGCCTCAATTTCCTTAATTTCTGATATGATGCCCTTAAAGCAATATAATCGAAATCTTCTACGATTAGTTATTAATAATTATAAGGATGGAGAATTCTTTACTATCGACGCATTAAAGGAAATGGAACCATTTAACGAGACCACAATCGGTATGAAAATTGCTCCTAAGATCAATGCGATTGGAAGAATGATTGATGGAAACGATATCAATAATTTAGTCAAATATTTTGTCGAGAGTAAAAAAGAAGAACTATTACACTACATCGAATGGATAAATGCAGTAAACGAAGAAAGAAAAATTCTTTCAAAAGAAGCTGCAGAAGCCCTTAATGATTTTACACTTAAAGATAAGGGCATCGTTTATGTCAGTAATGTTAAAGAAGGGCTGTTAGGACTAATTGCTACAGCTTTAGTAAATAAATATCATGTACCTACAATCGTTTTATCTTTAGAAAAGAGTGGCGAATCTTATAAAGGTAGTGCTCGTGCTCCTGAAGGATTTAGCATTGTTGAATGCTTCGACGCTTTAAAAGATGATCTCATTGTTTTTGGTGGTCATCCTGGAGCAGGTGGTTGTTCGGTAGCTGTTGATAAAATTGATATCTTCAAAGAACATTTCCTTTCATATTGTTTGAGTAAACCAATAGAAAAAGTCGAAAAAGCAGCGATTGACTTTTATTTAACCGAGATTACTTTAGATAATTATCGTTTGATTGAAACATTTTCCCCATTTGGGGAAGGCTTCCCTCGACCTTTATTAAGAATTAAAAATGTTTATGTTCCTTCATTGAAGTTTTCTCGCAATGGTGAACATTTATTAACTCCGATTGGACAAAGTAGCAAATTAACCGGCTTTAATATCTCTTCTAGTTCCCTTCAAGGTTATAAATATATAGATATCACTGGAAACTTAAGAACCAGTCAATATAAAGGCTTTACCAGCATTGAGTATTTAATTAATGAATATGAAAAGCACAATTAAGTAATTACTTTGTAATTTCTTCTTTGCTTTTTTATATAAAAATTATAGTATTTAACCATGAAACCACGTAAATACATGTTTTCATTTTATAAAAGATTTTCTCTGTTCTTTCTTTTTGGTATCGCTGCTTTAATCGCGGTGGACTGGATCCAAATCAGATTAAGTAGTGAAATCAATGAAGTTGTGCAAGCTTTTACCACGGCGATTGATACAGGATGGAATGATACCCTAAGAGATTGTGTTTTTGATATTGTCCGCCGTGTCTTTATTATTGGTGCTTGCATGTTATTAGGAAGAATCTTATGGAGAATTTCTATCTTCTATGCTTCGCATAAGATTGAAAGTTTAATTCGTCGTGACATGTTCATCAAAGCGGAGAAGCTTTCTTTAACTTATTATCGCGAGAATAAAGTTGGCACCGTCATGGCCTGGTTTACTAATGATTTAGAAACCATCGAAGAATATTTGGGCTGGGGTACCATCATGTTTATTGACGCTATATTCTTAACTATTTTTGCTTTTGTAAAAATGTTTATGGCGCAGTGGCAGTTATCATTAGTGGTTTTATTCCCGTTACTATTAATTATTGTTTGGGGATTCTTAGTTGAAACATTCTCTTCTATTAGATGGATGGAAAGACAAAATAGCTACGATGCTTTATATGACTTTACTCAAGAAAACTTTACTGGAATTAGAGTCATTAAGGCTTTCGTAAAGGAAAATCAACAATTATTTGCTTTTAGAAAAGTAGCTGAGCGTAGCCAAGACGCTAACTTTAAGATGGGCCATCTTTCGGCTATATTTAGTATTTCCATCGAATTAATTATCGCTTTTATCGCTGTTATTATTCTTGGTGGTGGAGGCTATTTAATCTATAAGACTTTGACTGGTAACCAAATATCTTTATTTGGTCATCCAGTAACTATGACTAATGGCGATTTAGCGGAATTCTTCTATTTATTTGATGCTTTAATTTGGCCACTTATCGCTATGGGGCAAATTATTAGTATGCATTCTCGCTATCGTACCTCGTTAAAAAGAATCGTTAATTTCTTAAATGCACCTGAAGATATTAAAGATGAAGAAGGCGCAGTGACCTTAGTGAACGCTAAAGGAGAAATCACGTTTAAAGATTTTTCCTTTGCTTATCCCGATGAAGAAGATGGACATAATTCCTTAAAAGATGTCTCTTTAACTATTCATCCAGGAGAAAAAATAGGTATTGTTGGTAAGATTGGATGTGGTAAAACCACATTTGTGAATATTTTGCTCCGTTTATATAACGTTAAAGAAGGAACGGTCTTTATTGACGGAGTTGATTTAATGAAGATTAAAGTCTCTTCGCTTAGAGATAACGTTTCTTATGTTCCTCAAGATAATTTCTTATTTGGAGATACGATTAATAACAATATTGCTTTTTATGATACAAAAACAAGTTTAGAAGAAGTAAAAGCCGCGGCTAAATTTGCTGGTGTTGACCGCGATATATCTGAATTTAAAGATAATTATCAGACCATAGCTGGAGAAAGAGGAATAACTCTTTCGGGAGGACAAAAACAACGTATCTCTATTGCTCGAGCTTATTTAAAGAAAGCTCCCATTTTGATTCTTGATGATTCAGTTAGTGCGGTTGATATCAAAACCGAAGAAGAAATATTAAATAACATTAGAAACGAAAGAAAAGACCAGACCACTTTAGTCGTGGCTTCTCGAGTTTCCACTGTTAATAAGTTAGATCGTATTCTTGTTTTTAACGAAGGAAGAGTTGAAGCCTTCGCTAGTCATAATGAATTAATGAAGATTTCTCCAACCTATAAGAAGATGGTAACTCTGCAAGAGTTAGAAAGAGAAATACAGGAAGGAGGTAAATAATGAGCACTGATGATAATCAAACCCTTTTAAGCGATCGTAAGATACCTCCTATGACATTATTTAGAAGAACTTTCTCCTATTTTAGAAAGGAGAAGCTCTATCTTTTCATTGCCTTGCTTTTAATGATTGTTAATGTCGCGATTGAATTGATATTCCCACAATTAATACAAAGCGAAATCGATTATCTAGATGAAGTAAGTGCTGGTAGTGCCACAACAGTGTGGATGATATTTGGTATTGCCGGCGGTTATTTAGGCATTTCTATTATTAGCCAAGCTTGTCGCTATTTTGAAACCCGTCTTCTTTTAAGAAGCGGGGAAAGAATTGTCTTTAATATGCGTTATCAAGTATTTCAGCATATTGAGAGCTTATCAATGAATCAATTAAACGAGATGCCTGTTGGTTCTTTGGTTACTAGAGTCGCTAATTATACATCCTCAATGTCAGACTTATTTACCAACGTATTAGTAAATCTTATTAAGAATGTTGCCACAGTCATTGGTGCTTTTACCATCATGATGTTTAAATCATGGAAATTAACCCTCATTCTCACTGGTTTAGTAGCCTTGGTCTTCGTTATCTCTTATATCTTCAGGAAGATAATTGTGAAGCAGTTCCGTAAAGAAAGAACTTATATTTCTGATCTAAATACCTTCCTTAATGAGAATCTTTCTGGTATGAAAATCACGCAAATCTTCAATCAAGAAAAGAGAAAATTACAAGAATTCGACGAGAAGAACGATTTAATTAGAAAGACTAAATATAAAGTCGTCATCGCTTTTGCGATTTACCGTCCAAGCATCACATTTATTTATTATTCCGCGATTGCCTTAACCTTCTTAAATGGTATGAGGTTTAATCTAGGACCTGGAGAAATAGTGGCTTTCTATTTATATTTATCACGCTTCTTTAATCCTATTCAAAATATTGCTGATCAACTTAGTCACATCCAAAGAGCTATGACCGCTAGCGAGAAGCTATTCAATCTATTAGATATTGAACCAGAACTCATTGATGAAGCTGATGCGATTGATATTGACCACTTTGAAGGAAAGATTGAATTTAAAAATGTGTGGTTTGCTTATAAAGAAAATGAATGGATTTTAAAAGATGTTTCTTTCGTTGTGGAACCAAGACAAACCGTTGCCTTTCTAGGAGCTACAGGAGCTGGTAAAACAACTATCCTTAGTCTTATTGTTCGAAACTTCGAGATTCAAAAAGGACAAATTCTTATCGATGAAATCGATATTAGACATATAAAAACCAACTCTTTGAGAAGAGCGATTGGGCAAATGCTACAAGATGTTTTCTTATTTACTGGCACCATTAGAAGCAATATTACTCTTCATGATGAATCCTATAGCGACGAAGAGATTATGGAAGTTTGTAAATACGTGAATGCTGATTCGTTCATCAATAGAAGCAAAAAAGGACTAGACGAAGAAGTAAAAGAAAGAGGAGAAAACTATTCTCAAGGACAAAGACAACTGTTATCTTTTGCTCGTACTGTTTTAGTAAAACCGCAAATCCTCATTCTTGACGAAGCGACCGCTAATATTGATACCGAGACAGAAGTCTTGATTCAAGATTCCTTAGATAAAATCAAAAACATTGGCACGATGCTCGTCGTAGCCCATCGACTTTCCACCATACAAAATGCCGACCAAATCATCGTCTTGAATAAGGGCGAAATAGTGGAAAGAGGAACTCATCAAACCTTATTAAAACAAAGGGGTTATTATTACAAGTTATATCGCCTTCAATTCGATGAAGCGAAATAGAGATACTTTGTAATATCTATTTCATTTTGCACTTAATTCTATTATTTTCTTTATTAAAAAAAGAAAAACATTTAAGATATAAATATGCAAGAGAAAAAGGTTTTAATTAATGGCGGCTATCCTTTACATACTTATGAAGATGTAGAGGAGCTTTTTTCAACTTATATTACTAAAAAAGAAGATAAAGAGATGATTCGTCGTGCTTACGATTTCATCATCGAAAAACATAAAGGACAATTAAGAAAAAGTGGTGAACCTTACTATCATCACTTGATTGAAGTTGCTTATATTTGTGCTTCTTTAAAGTGTGGACCAGCAACTATTGCTGCCGCTTTTCTTCATGATGTAGTGGAAGATACTGATACTTCTATCGCTACGATCGAAAAGATGTGGGGGAAAGAAGTAGCCCTTTTAGTGGATTCATTAACAAAAATCCAAAGATTAAAGCTTTCGAAAATTGAAAGTGAAGATTTTGAAGCGCAAGACCATCGTAAAATCTTTATCGGTATGGCGAAGGACATCCGTGTCATTTTGATTAAACTCGCGGATCGTTTACATAATTTAAGAACACTAGCCTCTTTAAAACCAGAAAGACAAATTGCTTTATGCAAAGAAACGATGGAAGTCTTTGTTCCTATTGCTCATCGATTGGGTTTAGATTCTATTAAAAACGAGATGCAAAATATTTGTCTTAGCTATTTAGAGCCAGAAAAATATAATGAAGTTGTAAAGCTTCTTTCAAAGAAAGAAAAGACTTTGAGTAAATCTCTTGATGGTTTAAAAAAGAAAATTGCGGACCTTCTTTTTGAGAAGAACATTCCTTTTGAAATCTCTTCTCGAGTGAAGTCCATCTATTCTATATATTCGAAAATGTACCTTAAAGGCCATTCATTTAATGATATCTATGATATCTTGGCCTTAAGAATCATTACTGATACAGAAATACGTTGCTATGAAATATTAGGTTTAATTCATAAAGTGTATAAGCCTCTTCCTGGAAGATTTAAGGATTATATTGCTATGCCTAAACCCAATATGTATCAATCCTTACACACCACAATTATTTCTGGTGATGGCAACTTCTATGAAGTTCAAATTAGAACCAAAGAGATGGATGAAATCGCCGAAGGTGGTGTAGCGGCTCACTGGGCTTATAAAGAAGGAACTGGATATAACAGCAAACAAGAACAGATGGAAATTGAAAATAAGTTACACTGGTTCAGAGACTTTGTTTCCATCTCACAAGATAATCAAAATGAATCCGCCTCCGAATTTATGGCGAACTTGACCCATGATATTTTTGATGCGAATGTTTATGTCTTTACACCAAAGGGTAAAGTCATTGAATTAGCTCAAGGCTCAACTCCTGTTGATTTTGCTTATCGTATTCATACGAAGGTGGGTGATTCAACCGTGGGAGCACTGGTCAATGGGCAAATGGTCCCACTTAATACAGTTTTAAAGACTGGAGATATGGTGGAAATTAAGACCAGCAAATCTTCTCCTGGACCTTCCGAAGGATGGCTAGAATTTGTTAAAACCAGTCAAGCTAAATCATGTATTAAGAAATATATTCTTAGGAAGAATTCTGAATTAGTAAGAGACGAGAAAATCATTAAAGGTAAGCAGTCTTGTTTAGATGCCTTCAAAGATCGTGGAGTCAATGAAGAAGAAATGATGAATTATCTTAATGATAATAAACTTCTTGATTACTTTGAATGCAATAGTGTTGATGATTTATTCGTCGGAGTTTCAGGACGTAAACCCACTCCAGCATCTATCATTGAATATTTACATCTTAAAAAAGAATTCACCTTCCATGCTTTTGAAGGAAGAGCAAAGAGCAAATCTGGAGACACTTGTCCAGTGTATGCGAAGGGAGCAGGTAAGATTGCTATTAGTTTAGCTAATTGCTGTACTCCAATCCCTGGAGATGATATTGTTGGCTATATTACCAAAGGTAAAGGCATAACAGTCCATCGTAGGACTTGCCCTAATATTGCTAAAGAAAAACAAAGATTAATCGATATTTATTGGAGAGATGATTTAGAATTTGCAACTTATCCTGTTGACATCGTTGTGGAGGCTAGTGATAGAAACAATTTACTCGTTGATATTATGAATAAGTTGTCCACTAATCATGTGACTGTAGCTTCTATTCACGCTCGCGCTAACCCAAGCAATCTTACCTCCACATTTAATATCACATTATTAGTGAGTGACTCTAAACGATTAACAGATATTTGTAATTCATTGCTAGGAATTACTGGTGTCTATAACGTCACAAGAACAATCCATTAGAAAGGAATTATTATATGGCTATTCAAAATGTTAAAGGTACTCATGATGTACTTCATGATGAATCAAAAATATATCAAAAAGTCGAATCATTAGCCGCTTCTATCGCAGAGACTTTTGCTTTTAAAGAGGTGAGAGTTCCAGTTTTAGAATATAGTGATTTATTTGTTCGTGGAGTTGGTGAAAGTAGCGACATTGTTAGAAAAGAAATGTACACATTCCTTGATAATGGTGGTCGTTCTAACACCTTACGTCCAGAATTTACCGCAGGTATTATGCGTTTATTAGTGCAAAATAAACTTTTATTAACAAACGAATTACCCGTTAAATCATATTATGTTGGTCCTGTCTTCCGTTATGAAAGACCACAACTTGGTCGATACCGTCAATTCAATCAATTTGGTGTTGAAAGTGTGGGACATGATTCTCCATATAATGATGTTGAAGTTATCACCATGGCGTATGTTATTCTTCAATCTCTAGGGTTAGAAGATGTAACAATTAAAATTAACACTTTAGGAGACGAAGAATCTCGTAATAATTATCGTGAAGCTTTAAAAGCTTTCTTTGCTAAGCATATTGGTAATATGTGTTCTGATTGTAAAGAAAGATTGGTATTAAATCCTTTAAGGATTTTAGACTGTAAGGTTCCTGGCGATCAAGAGATTGTAAAAGACGCTCCTAAGATGTCTAAATATATTAACGAGAAGAGTAGAGATAGATTTAACAAAGTCTTATCTGCCTTAGAGGAACTTGGCATCAAATATGAAATTGATGATACTCTCGTTAGAGGTTTGGATTATTATAGCGATACAGTCTTTGAATTCCATTACACCTCCAAAGCCGGAAAGAATTATGGCGCGATTGGAGCGGGTGGCCACTATGATAAACTCGTTAAAGAATTAGGTGGACCAGATCTTCCTGGAGTAGGATTCTCCTTTGGAGTGGAACGCCTTGTCGCCGTTTTAAAGGATGACGGCTTAGCTTCTTTAGAAGACGATGAGATTGATTTCTATGTTATGACTTTAGGTGAAGAAACAAGAAGTTACGCAACTAAAGCTGCTTTGCTTTTACGCGTTAGCGGTTACAGCGTGGATATGTGTATGGACGACGTTAAGCTCGCCAATATGTTCAAGCGCGCAGAAAAGAAAAGAGCCAAATTTGCTTTGATCATCGGCGAAGAAGAAATGAATAAAAGGGAAGTTGTCTTAAAGAATTTATCTAGTAAAGAACAACTAACAATTCCTTTCGATGAATTAATCGAAAAAGTTGATACATTATTTTTAAATAACGAAGAAGAATAGAGGAAATAAAAATGAATCGTACATGTTTTAACACTGATTTATCAATTAAAAACGTTGAACAAAAAGTCAGTCTCATTGGCTGGGTTAGCAAAAAAAGAAATCTTGGTAGCTTAATGTTCATTGATTTAAGAGACCGTTCTGGAATCGTCCAGGTGCTGGTGAATGATTCTATTAACTGCCCTGATATTCGTAATGAATACGTTATCCATGTTACTGGTACCGTGAAGAAAAAAGATGTTCCTAATAAGGCTCTTAAGACTGGCGAAATTGAAGTAGTGGCGGACAATATAGAAGTGATTAATACTGCGAAAACTACTCCATTAATCATCGCTGATGAAACTGATGCTTTAGAAGACACTAGACTTAAATACCGTTATCTTGATTTAAGAAGACCAGTGATGCAAAATTATCTCGATGTTCGTCATCGCATTAAGATGAGTGTTCACAATTATCTTGATAATTTACGTTTCATCGAAGTGGAAACACCTATTTTGACTTTGTCAACTCCAGAAGGCGCTAGGGATTATTTAGTTCCTTCTCGTATCCATCATGGTTCTTTCTACGCGCTTCCACAAAGCCCACAAATCTTTAAGCAATTATTAATGATTGGTGGCCTAGAAAGATATTATCAAATTGCTCGTTGTTTCCGCGATGAAGATTTAAGAGCGGACCGTCAACCTGACTTTACCCAAATTGATATCGAAACTAGCTTCCTTGATCAAGATCAATTCTTAACTATGATGGAAGGATTAATTGCAAAAATCTTTAAAGACACAATTAATTACGAAGTAAAGCTTCCTTTAAGAAGACTTCCATATAAACAAGCTATGGATAGATATGGTAGCGATAAACCAGATACTCGTTTTGGTTTTGAATTACATGATTTAAAAGAAGTATTTAAAAATACTACTTTCGAAGCTTATCAAAAAGCTGAGGCTATTAAAGGTATTTGCGTTAATAACGTGGCCTCTATTACTAGCCGTAAAGTTATAGATAATTTAACTTTAGAAGCGAAAAAATTCGGTTTAGGCGGTTTAAGCATTCTTAAGAATGAGAACGAGGAATTAACCGGATCCTTCACCAAATTCCTTCTAGAAGAGGAAAAAGCGGCTTTAATCAAAGAGTTTGATTCTCATAACGATGACATTATTATTATTGCCGCCGGTCCATATAATAGAGTCTCTCCTTTATTAGGAGCTTTAAGAAATCAATATGCCCGTCAATTAGATTTAATTAAACCTAATACCTTCGATTTATTATGGGTCATTGATTTCCCGTTATTTGAAAGAGATATCGAATCTAATGCAATTACATCTACCCATCACCCATTCACACGTCCTAGAGACGAAGATTTAAAATATCTAGATTCTGATCCCACAAAGATTTTAAGCTATGCTTATGACATTGTTATTAATGGTTACGAAGCTGGTGGTGGATCTTTAAGAATTTACGACCAAGATATCCAAAAGAAGATTTTCGAAATCTTAGGATTATCCGAAGAAGATATTAAAAGAAAATTTGGCTTCTTTGTGGATGCTTTCCAATATGGAACTCCACCACACGCTGGTATGGCCTTTGGTTTAGACCGTTTAACCATGATTTTAGGTGGCACTGATAACATTCGTGATGTTATTGCCTTCCCGAAGAATCTATCTGCTGTCTGCCCAATGTCAGGAGCACCTGCAGTCGTGGATGAACAACAATTAATTGACTTGGGTATTCAAGTCGTAAAAGAATAGTTTATAAACAAAGTTTATAATAAATACTAAATAAGTACTAACAATGTACTAAAAAGGAGAAAGTAAATGAACAAACAAATCGACACATTAGCGGTAAGCACAATTCGTTCTTTATGTATTGATGCGATTAACAAAGCTAATTCTGGTCACCCAGGTATGGCCTTAGGAAGCGCTCCTATACTCTATACCTTATTTTCTAAGCACTTAGTAGCGAATCCAAAAGTTCCAGAATGGGCTAATCGTGACCGCTTTGTCTTATCTGCTGGTCACGCTTCATCTCTTCTTTATGCTTTGCTTCATTTATGTGGATACAAAGTATCTCTTGATGATTTAAAAGTATTTAGACAATTAGGTTCATTGACCCCAGGACATCCTGAATATCATTGGACTGAAGGCGTTGATGCTACTAGCGGACCTTTAGGTCAGGGTATTGCTCAAGCCGTTGGTATGGCGATGGCGGAAGAAAGTTTAAGAGCTAACTATGAAGATGGTGGAACCTTATTCAATCACTATACATATGCTTTATGTGGCGATGGTTGTTTACAAGAAGGTATTTCCCAAGAAGCTATCTCTTTAGCGGGACACCAAAAATTAAATAAGTTAATTCTTTTATATGATGCTAATCAAGTTACACTTGATGGTGCATTAGATTTATCTTTCTCTGAACAAGTTAAAAATAGATTCTTAGCTAGTGAATGGGATGTTTTAGAAGTTGAAGATGGTAATGACATCGAATCCATTGACAAAGCTATTTGCAAAGCTAAGAAAAGCAGAAATAAACCAACTTTAATTATTGTCCACACTGTTATTGGTTATGGTTCGAGCAAACAAGGAACAAGCAAAGTCCATGGCAATCCTTTAGGATTAGAAGATGGTAAACACGCTAAAGTTGATGTTTATGGCTTTGATCATGAAGATTTCTTTGTTCCTGAAGAAGTTAGAACTCTCTTCAAGGAGACTTTCATTAAACGCGGCGAAGAAGCCTACGCTCAATACGAAAAAGATTTAGAAGAATACGCTAAAAAACATAAAGGCTATTTTGAAAGATATGAAGCAACTTTAAAACTCGATGTCGCTAAATATCTTCCAAATGTTCTTCCGGATTTCGCTAGTGGAAGCGCTACATCAACCCGTGTTGCGAGCGGAAAAGCATTGAATGCTTTAATGTTATCTCTACCTAACTTAATCGGCGGCTCTGCTGACGTCGCTGGTAGTGTCATGACTAAACTTGATGGTGGAGTCAATTTTGAACCAGCAACTCGTTATGGACATAATGTGAACTGGGGCATTCGTGAATTCGCGATGGCTTCAGCACAAAATGGTATGCTTTTACATGGTGGCTTAAGAACATACGTTGGCTGTTTCTTAGTCTTTGCTGATTATATGAAAGCAGCTATCCGTATGGCGGCTTTAAGTAAATTACCTGCGATTTATTTATTCTCACATGATAGTATCGCCGTAGGCGAAGATGGTCCAACACATCAACCAATTGAACAATTAGCTATGTTAAGAAGTATTCCTAATATGTGTGTCATTCGTCCTGCTGATGAAAGAGAAACTTACGCAGCTTGGAATGAAGCTTTAAAGAGTACTTCTCGTCCAACTGCTTTAATTCTTTCTCGTCAAAACTTGCCTTTATTAGAAGGTAGTAGTGATAAAGGATTAGCGAAAGGCGCTTATGTTATTTCTAAAGAAAACAAGAAAGCTGAATTAGTGTTAATCGCAACTGGTAGCGAAGTTAGTTTAGCTATCGAAGCTCAAAAAATATTACTTGCTCAAGGAATTGATGTCAGAGTGGTATCTATGCCATCTTGGGAGCTCTTCCTTGATCAAGATGAAGCTTATCAAAAAGAAGTTATTTGCTTACCAAGAGAAAAATGTGTTTCTGTAGAAATGCTTTCAACCTTCGGTTGGGATAGATTTGCTAAATTCCATATGGGTCTAGATAACTTTGGCGCTAGTGCTCCTGCTAAGGATGTCATTAAACACTTTGATTTCACTGCTGAACGTTTAGTGAAAATCTGTTTAGAAGCTAGGAAATAAGCATAAACAAAACAATATTAAGCCGATTATTTCGGCTTTTTATTTTGTTTAGAACACTAATGATATATAATGGGTAAGAAGTGGATATGGATATTAATATCCTTATCTAGTTGCAACTTCTAAATGAAATTCATATACTACAAGACGGAGATTATTTATGGCCAAATACGTTTATATCGATTCAGAAAAAGGAAAATTAGCTATTGCTAGCCATGTTTTTGATATCCTTGTTGAGGATGTCATTCATAACATTGATGGATGTTCTAGAAGTAGTAAAAGACTTCCAGCAAGCGCTAAATTTAGACTAAAAAGAGGGGTAAGGACCTCGATACATCATGGTATCGTCCATATTTCTGTTTTTGTCGATATGAAAAAAGAAGCTGACATTCATGATGTTACCCGTCGTATTGAAGACCGTATTAATGAATCTTTACTTGTTGCAACTGAAACCGTTCCTTTTGATGTTCAAGTTCGTGTGGAGTCTTTGATTTAATGGAATTAATGAGTCGTTCTCAAGAAAATTTTATAGTCATGACGGTTATTTATAATGTGATAACCGATTTTATTATTAGTGATGATAAATCTGTTCGTGATGCTCGTGAATTATGCGCCGAACTATGTGAAAGACCTTATGAAGAAGTGAGTCCATATATTAAAAATATGGTCTATCAATCCTTAACTAAGTATTCATCTATCATCCAAGCATTTACACCGTACTTAAGAAACTGGAAATGGGAACGCCTTCCTTTGTTGACTCAAGCTATTTTAATTGTGAGTTATGTCCATTTCTACTTAGTAGAAAAAGAAGATAAACGTATCATCATTGATACCGCAGTGGAATTAACAAAAACCTACGTTGAAGAGAAACAAGGCAAATTTGTTAACGCCATCTTAGATAAAGTTTTAAAATGATTGATCCAGAACCAATAATTCATTCGGTTAGTGAAGTTAACCGTTATATAAAGAAAGTTCTTGCTAATGATGAGAACTTGCGTTTTATTTATGTTCGCGGAGAAATATCAAATTTTAAACCTGGCCCTAGTGGACACTTATATTTTTCATTAAAAGACCAAGAGTGCATGATTTCCGTAGCGATGTTTGCTAACTACGCTAGTAAGTTGATATTTACTCCTAAAAACGGAGACGAAGTTATTCTAATAGCATCTATTGATGCTTATCCGCCTCGTGGTACTTATCAATTACTTTGTTATGAGATGAATCAAGTCGGTCAAGGAAGCATCCTTATAGAACTCGAAAAGCTGAAAAAGAGATTACAAGCCGAGGGACTATTTGACGAATCAAGAAAAAGAAGTATCAATATCTATCCTCATGCAGTTGGCATTATTACCGCTAAGAATAGTGCGGCAATTAAAGATATTCTTACCAATATTAAAAGAAGATACCCAGTGACAGACATTTATGTCTTTTATGCTTCAGTTCAAGGGGAAAATGCTCCCAAAGAATTATTGAAAGCATTTAATGAATCACAAAAATATGATTTAGACACGTTGATTATTGGCCGCGGTGGAGGCGCTAGTGAAGATTTAAGCGCTTTTAACGACGAAACATTAGTGAGGGCGATATCCAATTCAAAAATACCAGTTATCGCCGCTGTAGGCCATGAAATCGATACTACATTAGTGGATTATGTAGCCGATAAAAGAGCTTCAACTCCAACAGGAGCGGCTGAGTTAGCCACTGTTGATATCAGAGAAATTCATCAACGATTAGCGTTAGCAATCGATGATATGAAAGAAGCCCTACATAATAAATTAGATGAAATGAAAGAAGATGTGGCTTCTTCTAAAGAAGATTTAGACATAGCTATTAAAATGAAGCTTGATTTTATCAAGAATCAACTCGATATTAGAAAAGAACAACTCAATGCCTTAAATCCTAAAGCTATATTATCTCGCGGATATAGTATTGCTGTTGATGAAAAAGGGAATGTTGTTGATTCTATTAAACAAGTTAAAAAAGGCGATAAGATTACAACCATCCTTAAAGATGGTAAAATAAGTAGTGAAGTAAGCGCTACGGAGGAAGAATAATGGAAGAGAAAAAGATTAACTTTCAAGAAAGTTTAAAAAGGCTCGATGAGATTGTCGAAAAGATTTCTTCCAAGGCTTTATCTTTAGATGAAAGTCTATCATTATATGAAGAAGGGAATAGAATCATCCAAGATCTCCAAAAAATTCTTGATGAATCAGAAGCAAAGGTAGAAAAGGTTGTTGAAATCAAATAAAAACTAGTTTTGTTAGTATATTTTTAGTAGAAAGTTAGTAGCATTAAATGAACAAAAAAGAAACTAAACATATCAATTTACAGGAAATCAAAGATCCAAAATTCTTAGGTGAATTGACATATAAAGAATTGGATGTTTTAAGCGAAGACATTTCTAAATACATCATTGATGTTACCAGCAAAAATGGTGGGCATTTATCTTCTAACTTAGGTGTAATAGACGCCACAATTGCTTTATGTCGTGTCTTTGATTTTAGTAAAGATAAGATTGTTTTTGATGTTGGTCATCAATGTTATACATATAAAATTTTAACTGGACGTTCTTTAGAACGTTTAAGACAAAAAGATGGGGTTTCTGGTTTCCAAAGAATGTCGGAATCTCGATATGATCATTTCGAATCTGGGCATAGTTCCACATCTATTTCTGTAATAAGCGGAATGGCAATTGCCCGTGACTTAAAGAAAGAAAAATACGATACCATAGCCTTTATTGGAGATGCTTCAATCGCCAATGGATTAGCCTTTGAAGGTATTAACGTTTCTAGCGCTAATAATCATAAAATGATTATCGTACTTAACGATAATGATATGTCCATCTCTAAACCAGTAGGCGCAATAGCACGCATGTTTAGAAAATTCTCAACCTCTAATCTCTATCGTAAGAGCAAGAAAGCTTATCGTAAGATTATGAATCTTACTTGGATTGGAAGAAAGATTTATGCTTTTACTGCTCTTATCAAGAATTGGTTTAAACGTCACGTTATTAAGATAAATATTTTTGATGCTATCGGCGGTTATTCATTTATTGGACCTGTTGATGGACATAACATCAAAGCTTTAGAGAAAGCCTTTAAACGTTCCAAAAGAACGGATAAATCTACAATTGTGATGATTAAAACAATTAAAGGTAAAGGCTATAAATATGCAGAAGACGATGAAAAAGGCGAATGGCACGGCGTTGGTAAGTTCGATGTGGAAACCGGCGATAGTGTACCTTCTTCAAGAATCTATTGGTCAACTGTCTATTCCGATTTTATTTATAATAAAATAAAAGAAGACAAGAAGAGTGTTTTAATTGTTCCAGCAACTGAACTAGGAAGTAATTTAAATCAAACATTTAAAGATTTCCCTGAACAATGTATTGATGTTGGTATTGCAGAAGAACATGCGGTGACGATGGCGGCTGGATTAGCGGCAAATGGCATTCATCCCATTATTTCTATTTATTCAACGTTTATGCAAAGAGCATATGACCAAATCATTCATGATGTAGTAAGAACTCATCAAGCAGCTACATTTATTATTGATCGTTCTGGCTTAGTGGGTAATGATGGCAGCACTCATCAAGGTATATTTGATGAATCATTCCTTTTAGGAATGCCTGATAACGTTATTGCTATGCCCGCTAATGTTAAACAAGCGAAATGCATTTTTGAAGAATCGTTCAAGCATCAGCTTCCTTTCTTTATTAGATGTCCAAGAGAAAAAATCTTTATTGATAAAACCAATAATGAAGTCGTGGGATTTGGTAAATGGAAGAAGATTTATGATGGTAATGAAATTGCTATTGTTTCCATCGGCCCAGAAACAGAAATCTTGAAAGATTTAATTAAAGGTAAAGGTGTTGCTTTATATAATGCAATTTACTTAAGACCAATGGATGAAGTATGCATTAACGAATTATTAAAGTATAAAAAGGTCATCATATATGATGCTTATGGCGTGGAAAGTGGTTTTGCTTATCACTTGAATGCTAAATTAACAAAACTCGGGTATAAAGGAGACATCATTATTAAGGCTGTTCCTAACGAGTTTATCCATCATAGTTCTTTATTAGAACAAAAAACAGATTTAGGTTTATTACCTGAACAAATCGTAGAATTAATTAAATAATAAAATTATCCTATGTTTTGGTTAACATAATCATAGGTTTTTTTTATAATGTTTTTATGAGTAAAGTGATTGTTCATATTGATTTAAATGCTTTCTTTGCGAGAGCGGAAGAAATTAAAGATCCTTCTTTAGAAGGCAAAGCTCACGCTATAGGAAGAAATGGCCGTTCAGGCATTATTTCTACTTGTTCATATGAAGCTAGAAAATATGGTGTAAGGAGTGCGATGCCAGTCTTCCAGGCATTAAAGTTATGTCCTCATCTTATTCTTAATGATGGGGATTATCGCTTTTACGAAACTTTATCTAATGAATTCATTAACTTTATCAAGTCTTATACAAAGATTATCGAAGTAGCCTCAATTGATGAATGCTTTGCGGATTTTACTGACGTCATTAAGCACGAAAAAGATATAGAGGCTTTCTTTAAAGAATTACAACAAAATCTATTTAAGAAAACTAAACTCAAGTGTTCGATTGGTATTGCGCCTACTAAATTCCTAGCGAAGATGGCTAGCGACTATCGTAAGCCTATGGGTATAACGATTATTAGAAGAAAAGATATTCCTTCAATTCTATATCCTATTCCCATTGAAGATATGTTTGGTATTGGTAAAAAGACCGCACCTAAATTAAAAGAAATCGGAATTAACACCATAGGTGATTTAGCTAAAGAGTGTAATAACGATAATAGTCGTGTACAAAATCTACTAGGCAAATTCTTTTATGCAGTTAAGGACTGGGTAAATGGATATGGGGATGATGTAGTTAATACAGAACCTTGGGATCCAAAATCTATCGGTAACTCTCGTACGTTAATGCATGATATGGATAATTATCAAGAAATTAGACCAACGCTTTTATATTTGACTAATGAAGTTTCTTCTAGAGCTAAGAAGGAAAATAAAAGAGGAAGCACAGTACAAATAGTGATTAAAGAAGCTGGTAAAGACGCTAATTTTAAGTCTCATAATAAATCTATTACTTTTGATACACCCACAAACGAAGTGGATACAATAATGTATTATGTGGATAAACTATATCAAGAGAACTTCCTAGGAATCAAAGTAAGACTAGTGGGTGTTACTTTACAAAATCTTGTCGATCCGAAGGATATGGTGATTCAAATGACTTTATTCGATTATGAAAAGCACGAAGAAGAAAACGCGACAAGATTATTAATTAACGAATTGAATCGACAACTAAAAAAGCCTTTATTAATGAGAGCTAGCGAGGTCAAAAAAGATGGAAATAAATGATGCGTTAGATTTATATAACCAATATATAATCGCTGAAAAAGGATTATCCTTACAAACTAGTAAGAGCTATATGTCTGATTTAAAGAAATTCTTTGAATTTTATGATATGAAGAAAGACACTAGCGATTTAATAGGGGAAGACCTTCTTGATTATTTTAAACATGAACTCGCTACTGGAAATAGTATTTCTACAGCCTTAAGAAAACTATCTTCTAGCAAGAACTTTTATCTCTTCTTAAAAAAGGAAGGGTATTTAGAAGGAGATATACCAGATATAGAAACTCCTAAAAAGCCAGAAAGACTACCATCATGTTTATCAATTGAACAAGTTGAAGACTTATTAGACGCGCCCGATTTAACTAAGCCAGATGGAATAAGAGATAGGGCGATGCTAGAAACAATGTATGCATCTGGTCTAAGAGTTAGTGAACTATTAGCTTTAGAAACTAGTCGAGTAAATTTAGATAAAAATATTGTAACTATCTATGGAAAAGGGGCTAAAGAAAGGAAAGTTCCTCTAGGAGATTTTGCCGTTGAATATATTGTTAAATATATTAATGAAGTTAGAAATAAGAATAAGGGTAAGAAAAGTAAATATTTGTTTCTCTCAAAATATGGAGAACCTTTATCAAGACAATACTTCTTTAAACAAATTAAAAAATATGCTCTTCAAGCTGGTATTGAAGAAAATATATCGCCTCATACATTAAGACACTGTTTTGCTACGCATCTATTAGAAAGCGGCACCCAATTAAGAGCGGTGCAGACAATGTTAGGTCATGAAAATATTGCGACAACACAAATCTATACCCATATCTCCACAAAACGAGTTTTAAGTGCATATGATTTGTATATGAACAAGAAATAATTTAGAATAATTACGAGGTCATTTTTATGAAACATAAAAAATATAAAAGAATATTTGTTATTGTCGCTGATTCTGTTGGATGCGGCGAAGAACCTGACGCTGAACTTTTCGGCGATAAAGGCAGCAATACCTTAGTCCATATCTCAGAAAAAATGCCAGGCGGATTAAAAGTTCCTACGATGAATTCTCTTGGCTTAGGTGATTTAGCGGATATTATTGGAACAAGTAAAGTCGAACATCCAATGGCGTATTCCGCTCGTGCTCGTGAAGTTTCTAATGGTAAAGACACTATGACTGGCCACTGGGAAATGATGGGTATTCATACCACAAAACCATTTATGACTTTTACAGATCATGGCTTTCCAAAAGAATTAATTGACGAATTAGAAAAAAGAACCGGCCATAAAGTTATTGGTAATAAAGCCGCTAGCGGAACAGAAATTCTTGTGGAATTAGGAGAAGAACAAAAAAGAGATAATTCTTTAATCGTTTATACATCAGCTGACTCTGTGTTACAAATTGCGGCTCACGAAGAAACAACTGGTTTAGAAGAACTTTATCGCTGTTGCGAAATCGCTAGAGAAATTTGTATGAAACCAGAATGGATGGTAGGAAGAGTTATTGCTCGTCCATATATTGGAAATAATAAAAATGACTTTAAACGTGTTACTGGACACCGTCATGATTTAGCCTTAAAACCTCCGTCCCCAACAGTTATGAATGTCTTACAAGACCACGGATACGAAGTATCTTGTGTTGGTAAAATTGGAGATATTTTTGATGGATATGGAGTAACCAAAACTCAAAAAACAGTTTCAAATGAAGATGGCATGGACAAAACCATTAGCGAAGCTAAGAATCATGATTTCGAAGGAATCTGCTACGTTAATTTAGTAGAATTCGATAGTGAATATGGTCATAGACGTAACCCTATTGGATATGGCGAATGTTTACAAGCATTCGATAAGAGACTCGATGAATTAATAAAAGTCTTAAAAGATGATGATCTAGTTATAGTTACTGCTGATCATGGTAACGATCCAACATGGACAGGAACTGATCACACTAGAGAAAAAGTGCCATTATTAATGTTTAGTAAATCTTTAAAGAATGGTCGCTATCTAGAAGAAAGAGCTTCATTCGCTGATATTGGCGCAACAATATTAGACAATTTCTATCTTGATAAACCAAAACATCTATTAGGTGAATCAATCAAAGAATTGTTAAACGATTAAATTTTATAAACAGAGGAGCCTATGGCTCCTTTTCTTTTACTTAAAACATTTTTTAAATTCTTTTTAACATTTTAGCTAATTTTACCCTCTTACAAATATTAGGAGGTAAATTCTATGTGAACTTACTTTCTAATAGTTTTTAGTTACTTTCCTTTTACTTGTAAGAGAACTATAAAACTAGAAGGGATATTCTCTATTAATGAGAAGGCGACTTCTCTTAGTGATGAAATTGGTACTAATACTGATATTAGTTCTTTGGACTCTAGCTAGATTCGTCTAATTAGATAAAAAAGAAGTGCCCTAGATGTAGGGGCACCACCAGACAATCTCATATTACATCATCCAGTGGCGGTTTACAAGACTCACGTGAGGTAGGTATGAATTCTTAAAGTAAATTCCGTTTCTTAAGAAAAACCTGAAATTAATCTAAT
>CAMYVX010000002.1 GCA_947302535.1 uncultured Caryophanales bacterium | reverse complement strand
AGAAAAAAGTGGATGGGGCTTTTTTGCCCTTGTCCACTTTTATCCTAGCACTCCAAATGAGACGTTATTATTTGTCAATCAGGGCGCTGCATCCTGAAACGCTAGTCAATCCATTTCCGAAGAAATGCGTCGTGGTCGCACAGCGACTTTCCACCTTTGACATGTTTATTTTATCATATTAATCGGTTAATTCCACTACTTATTTTTGATTTTTGATGTAATGAATATCGAAGATATGTATCCAGTTTTTAAATCATTTTCAACCTTAACAACAACTTTAATGTAATGATTCTTGTCATGCTTTCTTGCGTGGTAATAACAGTATGTTTTAGGATATCTTCTGTCTTTAATATGTTCTATAGGATTTTTAATACAATCTACTAATAATTCAATATCGCCTGGAGCCAAACCATGATAATTCTTAGCTACATGTTCCATTCCAGTCTCGTTACTTCGTGACCTTGCTTTAAAAAAGATAGCTAAATTCCTAAGATCATCAACAATAGGAGTTTTGATTTTTTCTAAAGCTTTAATTACCTTTTGATCATGAGTTAATCTTTTCTTTTTTGTCATGTTTATATCTTATCATAAGACAAAGTCTTATTCTATGATATATTAGACATTTTTTCAAGCAAGAAAAAAGGATTGACTTTGTATCAATCCAATTATCAACTAATGGCAGGGTTACAGTGTTTTGATACAACGCTACAGTTAGCATTGTCCGCGCTACACCACTATTTTAATTGCCATATATTTTATATTTTGAATTCAATGTTAGTTCTTTAAGAAGACCTTTATCGGAATATAATTCTCTAACAAATCTAATACCTTGTTTGGTCAAGCAAAGTTCTAAAAAATACATAAAGATACCAATATCTATACGATTATAAAAACTAACTGCATTAGCGGGCATGATTCCTCTTTTGCCTTCTTCTTTGTAACGATATACATCTAGAGTTTCTCCATTTTTTACTAACCAAGGTTGACTATTACAAGCGCTGGGAGCGAATCTAACAACATCACTCACTCCTTCAATGAGTTGGCCAATCCAGATTTCTTCTAAATCTTTTCTTTTACTCTTGTACATATCTTTACGATATTTGCTTTGATCACTAATTTTATGAATGGCAATCATGATGACATATTCTAGACCGTCTATTTCTTTTTCTTCTACTTTGCCGATGCCAAACCATAAAGTACCAATGTTCTTACTGACTAGATATAAATCCATTTGTTCGCCTAAATATCCAATGTTTTGTAAATAACCCTCTTTATTTTCACTATAAAAGAGTAAGCAATATTCCGCTTTACGATGACAAGTTGTCTCGCTTTCCTTAACAATTTTCATCTTCACTTTAATATTTGGATAAAGTGGCTCAAGATGCTGAAAAACGTTATCAATATCATCCAATTCTTCTTGCGTTATCTTTTCATCACCAACGTTCAAGAATAGATGGAATGACTTTCTTTTAAATATCGTTTCATATAATTGTTCGTTCATAACTTATCTTCGTTAATTAACTTAAAAAAATAAATTTCAAATGTAAAGCCTTTATCGAATGATTCACTAAACAAAAAAGGACCGACACATCAGTATCAATCCTATTTGACTAAGTTGGCCTAAATGTTCAATATTGATACAATGGAACACATCGCAACATTTTGGAACAGACCGCAACACTCTGTAAAAACATATCTTTAAGTATTTTACTTATTTCCTTTTGCTCTATTGTGAGTTTTACAAAGCATTTGACAATTCTTAATGTCAGTAGAACCGCCCTTACTCCATGCAGTTACGTGATCAGCATCCATTTCAGCAAGTTTATAAATTCTTGTTCTATTGGCATCGTGCCCAATAGCACACAAAGGACAATTAGAAATACCTTTAGCTTCAGCATCAGCTTTTTGCTGATTATATTTTGTTCTTTTTGTAGATTCGTCAAATACTCTTACTTCCAAGAGTTTTGTGTCTAAACAATTACCAAGAATGTATTCAAAAATACCTTTCTTGTGAGTTACGAACGGATCTTCATATAGTTTTTGAACTTTCGAATGAACATCCGATGGATCATAAGAGGTTGTATGATATCGTTCATAAAGTTCTCCCCACTCAAGTCCTTTCATTTCCGGTTCAACATCAATAAATACAGATGACACCCAATCAATAACACTATCGAAATATGAGGAAAGTTCACTAATGTCATTATCATATCGGTGAGAACTCATATAATGCTCTTTTTGACCTCTACTAACCCACTCTAAAGCAGTGGCTAAAATATCTTGTCTATTTGCCTCTCCTTTAATATATGCGCTCCATTTGTTTATATTCGAATTTCTTGAATTGCTATAAACTTCTTTAGCTTTTGTCACAAAAGGTCCAGAATAAATTGAATTTAATAACTCTTGTTCGTTTAGAGGGATGCCTTGAATGTTGATAGTTTTGAACCATTCTTTAATTTCACTTTCAGTTCCTTCACAAATATAAATGGTTAGTTTTGTTTCTTTAATTAATTTCTTTTTATCATCCGGCAAAGATTCAAAATAATGTGGAATGTCGTGTTCATCTAATATTGCAAATTTCCCAGTAAGATATCTTCCAATACTAGTTATTCGTTGCTGACCATCCAATACTTCATATTTATCTTCTGCAACCTTCACAAAATATAAAAGACCTATTGGATATTCTTTAAGAATGGAATCGATAACAGCAACGTCTCTTTTTCCGTCGGCATAAATATAGTTTCTTTGATATTCTGGCTGAATCGTCAATTTTCCACTCCATCCATAAAGACCTTTATTCTCTATGGAGTTGTAAACAAATCCATTACAAATGTCTTCTATCGTAAGATTTACTAATAATTGCGTTTTCATTTTAATTACCTCACTGGCTTAATAAGAATTCTTTGATATACCTTGTATCCGTTGACAACACCCGAGGCATTTAAATCGTATGTCCCTGGTTTTCCAAAAATTTCACGATATCTTTTTCTACACTCTTCTGTTGAATAAACACGTGTTTTTAAACCATATAAATCCATGTTTTCGCACATGCCGACAATAACAAATTCATCTGGGTTATGTTTTTCCAAAAAGCTAATTGGAACGCCCATAATCCCTTTATAATCACTTGGTATTGCATCAGCATAAGGAACCTCAATCGCATCGTAATTGTCATATTTCGGATAAGGTTCCGATTCGAGTTCAGCAAATTTTTTCAATATTTTTTTGTTAAATTTAACGTTATCAGCCATTGTCATTAAACTATTGGGTTCGTGTCTTCTCCCATGATCAATATTTGTAAACCACCTAACACCATTAACTCTCCAATATAAAATGCCATTTTTTATATATGCGTGTTTTGGATCAGACATTTTTTCCGGGTCATATAAATCAGGGCTGCCCATAAAAAAGGCCGCACCACCAGTAAAAGTTGTAGCACCTAACCATACTTTGTTTTGCATTATTAGAGGAAAGATTTCTTTATAAGTAATAGCGTTTAAATTTCCAATAGTTATGAATTTTTTGTTGGCTTCCAATATCCAAGCAATGAATTCTTTAAAAAGTGTAAATGGCGGATTGGTGACTATGATATCAGCTTCATCTCTAAGCTTTTTAACTTCATCACTTCTAAAATCGCCATCTCCCTCAAGATAATACCACTCAAGATTATTTATATCGATTTTGGAACAATCGTCTTTTTTCTCAAGAATAAAAATCTTCCCGTTAGTTTTAGATTTATCAGGGTCGTATTGAGGGTCTTCTGTTTCAAACAAAGAGAGTTGAAAACCAACTTTATATTTTTTGCTTTCAATAGCATAGCTAGTGCTAATTAATTTCTTCAAACCGAATCTCACAAAATTTTGAGCAAAATACTTAGTAAAATTGCTCCATTCAGGATCATCGCATGGCAACAACACTACTTTATCTCTAAATACATCTGGGTTGTATTCCAAATAATTATTTATCTCTGCTTCAATGTCAAAATATTGAGTATAAAATTCATCATTTTTTTGGTCTTTCGCCCTTTGTAATTTATCATTAGCCATACCTAAACCCCGTAGAATAGTAAAAATCAAGGTTTCCTTGAATTCTTATTACATTCTACAAAGTTTTACTTGATTTATCTATATTCAAATCAAGGTTTCTTTGATTATTTGTCTAAGAGGAAAAGACAAATGAGGTTAAGAGAACTTAGAAACAAAAGTGGTTTAACGCAGAATGAAATAGCCAATAAGCTTGGCGTTTCTGGACAAACTATACTTAATTGGGAAAACGGTATTTATGAGCCAAAAATTAATCAACTAATTCAGTTGGCGGATTTATTTGATGTTACTGTTGATTATCTTATTGAGAGAAAGACGAACGATAAAAGTGTTGATACCATTTGCAAGGAACTCGAAAGAATTCCGAAAGAACATATTATTGCTTTCGTAAAAACAGAACTCCAAAAGCTATAACTCAATCTTTTCTACAGTAGAGCCATAATCACAGGCTCTTTTTTCCATTCTAAATATGCTTTCTTCCATCTTGTATTTGAAGGCTATTCTTCTTTCAATCTCAATGTAATCGTCGATTGTAATCTCACTCTTATCTAGTAATCCTTCAAAATAAACCATAGCTACTATGTAGTTATGCACTCTTGTTGCGTATTCGCGATTTATACCTTCCATCACTGTGGACCTCCTATTATTTCTAGTAATCGCTCTAAAAATAAAAAGGAGATAGTTGTTTATTTTCGCACACAAGTAGGCTTTATTTGTATCAAAATAGTGTGAATAACTACCCTACAGACATAATTAATTTGCGATAAAAAAAACAAAAATGTGCGATGTAATCAAAGAAAAAAGGCTAACACCGTTTGGTATTAACCTTCATTTTTTAACGTGGTGACCATATCGGGATTCGAACCCGAGAATGCTACCGTGAAAGGGTAGTGAGTTAAGCCGCTTCTCCATATGGCCAGTGGCGCCTACCGAGGGACTCGAACCCACGACCGATCGGTTAACAGCCGATAGCTCTACCGACTGAGCTAGGTAGGCATTGCCTCGTTAAAAGCAAGTAAGACTATATCATAGAGAGGAAAAATTCACAAGTTTTATTTTATAATTTTTTCTCAATTAATAATGTGACGTCTTTTAATGTTTTTAAGTTAGCGATTTCTTCACTGGTAAATTCAATTCCAAGCTCTTCTTCTATCTCAATCATAGTCTCTACTAGATCAAGGGAATCTAATCCTAAATCAGTAAGATTATCATCTTCTTTTAAAGTTGAAACATTGACTTTTTTACCAAGTATCTCTTTAACTTTTGAAATGTATTCCATCTTTAACTCCGTGGTTATTATAGTTTTTTATACTTTATAATTCAATAAAAACTAACTATATATTAAATTCCATTTAATCTATGAAAAAGCAGCCCCTTAATAGGACTGCCTCATACACAATAAATAGACCGTCTTTTTAGAAAGAATAATAATTAATCAAAGACAATAGAGCCACCTTCGACATTAATCGCGGATGGTTTAGTTCCCCAACTAATTGTCTCATTATCAAATGAATAAATAACTTTGTAATTTAGTACTAAGTCTTCATTCTTATAATTTACTGTTTCGGTAAAATCGTAATAGAAATAGCCTTCAACAAAATCTTCGCTTTCAATCTGCTCAATTTCGCTTTCACTAAGATAACCATTACTGATAATGGCAGGAACAGCTTCCACTTGGAATGTTGATAAAGAAACCGATTCTTCGTAAGTATTAAGATTAATCAAAGAAGCAGGGAATGTTTTATTAATCACTCCGTCATCATAGTCAACATAGAGTTTAAGATTGCTGATTTCAAAATCTACAGTATAATCTGTGCCCTTAACAAGTGGAATGGTGTAAGTGCTTGTTAGACTGACAGTTTCATACTCCAATAAATAGCACATTTCTTCACCGGTAAGATTGTCCTCAGTATAATCCACTATTCCTCCAGAAATAGCGTTTAAAGATAATCTTTGTTTGCAGTCGATAGTAATGACCGCACTGACACTAGGATTGGCTCTAGATGTTAAGGTAAATAATGCTTGGATAGAGAAATCTCTAAGTTTTGTGATAGTAAATGTTTGTGCACTATTGTTAATGCTATAGCTAAGATACGTCGAGACATCTAAGTCTGTTTGTTGAGCAAAGCTCAAAGCGCCAACAAGTTCAATTCTGTTCGTGCTGGCTGGAGTGAATGTATAAGAATAGGTGATACTCACTGTTCCATCAGGATTCTCCACTTTGCTCATTGCTTTAATGGAGATACCACTCATGTCGCTTACTTCTGTTTTAAAATCAGAATCATCAATGGCGGAATAACTGGCTTTTGTTTTGCAACCAACAATGCCAATTAATCCTAATAATGTCACACAAGATAACGAAGCAATCGCGACACCTATTTTTTTCTTTTTGCTTTTGTCCACTTTTACTTCCCCCTTAATCTAAATATGACATATAGGAAGCCTGAGAATTGTTTGGCTTAGTAGGATCAACAATGTTATTCACATTGCTAGCAATATCCTTAGTTTGATTTGAAAATACAGTTTTCATAGCCACTGCTAAAGTTCCAAACAAAGCAATAACTAATAAAACTCCTAATAATTGTCCTTTTATTTCAGACATGTTTTTTTCCTCCTAATTATAAAATCCGATAACCGTGGATCTAGATATACGAATGGTCAATAAATCAGGTGACACCACTAGCGTTTTAATCTCTGAAGAAATCGTATATTCAACGATATCTCCAAAAAGAGGAGTGCAGTTACTAGTGCAGGTAAAGTCAACATCATAATAATTTTCTATCTCTTCAATAAAGGCATCATCAATAGTGCCGTGCTCGCTAATACGATAGGAAATACTGATTGATTTAGCATCAAGGTTTCCAAAAGCAAATTGAATGCTAATTAAATCGATCCCTAACATAAAGAAGAGAATAACGAAGACCATGGAAAGAAGTAGACCTAATTTATATGACATTCATCATGTCCCCCACGATTGAAATAATGGATAAAGTTATCGTAATAGCAATTCCGCTTGCCCCAATAAGCGGTAGCACCGTCATAGACGATAAACTTTTCTCCTTTTTCTTTTTCATTTCTTCATGACGGCTTTTGCTCATCTCATGGAAAAGAAATGTAAACTCCATAAGTTGATTAGAATTTTCTCCTTGATCAATCATTTGATAAATAGCAATCATGACATTCTTAGTTGCTTCCATTTGGAAGTTATTTGCAAAATCAAGAAATGGTTGCAAACTTTTATCATTATCAATAGCTAGAAGAAATTCTTGGATTCTTTCACTCATCCAAGGCGAAGAGTAATTAATGAGTTTATTGAATGCCTGATAAACATTATTCTGATTGTTAATAAAGACCTCAAAATAATTAATAATGGTAATGAATTCATCGTTTCTTTGATGTAGAATCATTTGTTTCTTATTGAAATAAGAAGAGATAAAGATATAATCTAAAGCGACTGTCACCCCAAATAGTCCAATTCCATAAATGGCGTTTTTGCTCAAAACATAAATAACAGCCGAGACTATTAGCCCAACTAGATTAAGCAAAAGTATTTTTAATCTTTCTTTTTTATAATCTAGCCCAATAAATGAGATAACTTTTTCTAGTTTATTAACTCTCATAATTAGCTCCTTTTATTTCTACATTAACCATTCTCCTCGACATCACTTCAATTGAGGCAATGATGAAAAGGAAAACAATAAAGACACCAACTTGGAAAAGCATTTGCTTGGAAACTGATTCAAAGAATATCGATAAGGCAAATCTTAAAGCAACAACAATAGCAACCGAGAAAGCCCATAGGATGATAAATTCCACTAAATGTGAACGGTTATTTGATTCAGCAAAAACAATAAATTCCTCATTTTCTCTTAATTGGTTAATGAGATGTGTGCTCATTTGAATGATATCTCCTCCTTGCTCACTCCAAAGCAAGAAGATATCCATAAATAACTGATAGATGTGAAATGGGAAGTACTTTTGTAAATATGTAAGTTGTTCTTCCGCGCTCATATCTTCACAAGATTCCATTTCTTCTTGAAAATCATCAGATATGGTCCCTTTTAAATTCTCAAGTGCCGCGGTCACTGATCCTTTGATTGATAAACCAACGATGAAATTGTTAATAAAGAAATAGCACTCATGGAATCTTTTAACTTTATTACTAAACTTTATGAACCTCTTCCCTAGTATTAAAAAGAAGTACATAAAGGTAATAACGAATAAGGCGATAGAAAAGATAAAAGAATTGGTGCCAATGTAATAGGCGAAGGATAAGAGAAAACCCACCAATAAACCAATGTAAATGTATCTACTCATTTTCTATCTCCTGCTGACAAAATGTCTTGATGAATAAGTCATCATTTTCTCTTATTTTCAGCAATTTTAGGCCGTTTTTAGGTATTTTTTCATAATAATGGTCATCTTTTTCTTTATGGTAGACTCTAGTAATAAGACCACTATTATCGATGTAGTGGATGTCACTGATAAATCGATGTGAGAGCCCAGTTTCATCGATTGTGTGTTTTAAATAAATAAAGAAATGTAGATGATATAGAAGGTCACTTTTAACATCTTCATAATTCATTTTTTGTTCATTCATCATAATCATACGAATCATACGAAACGGCATCCCCTCAATGTCTAAAGCATGTAGTGTTGTGATCATCGGATGACCTGTCATCATCGAATTTAAAAGCTCCAACATCTCCCCGCCACGAGACTCAGCTACGACAAGCCAATCTGGATTACTTCTTAAAGCATTCTTCACTAACGTTTGTATACTTGCATTCACATTTCTTTCATCAACTTGCCAAGTATTGATATCTGCATCATTTTGAAATCTAACTTGTTCTAATTCCAAAACATTATCTATGATAATAATTCGACTATTCTTTTTGACATTGCTTAACAAATACTTTTGTAATTCAGTCTTTCCACTACCAGTAACTCCACCAATAGCAATAGAAACTTTACTATCAAGCAAAACATCAAATAAGCAAACAAGCTCAAGAGGCATAAAACCATTATCTCTAGTGATGTTTGTCTTAATTGAGGCTAAACGAATACAAAACGTTAAAGCTTCTTGATTACCAATTCTTCCAATGGAGGGATGAACCGCATGTAGTCGATAACGGCCGATTGAAACATCAAGAAATGGATGCTGATACGAAAACTGCTTCTCACTCATAAAAGACAACTGACGGATAAAATCTTTTGCTTCGTTTTGGCTAAGCAGGATTTCACTTTTAATTCTTCCTTTCAAATTATCAAGATAGTAAATACTTTCACCGTTATAAGAAATATCAGTAATCGTATCCACTAAAAGAAGTGGTTTTAAAAAAGAATTCTCTAGATATGTAATAGTTTTTTGATAATCCATAATTAATTCTTCTGAATCTTATAATCAATTGAGCGCGAATAAGTTAAATCAAAGACTACCTTTGCGCTCACTGTCACTTTCACCGCTTGGCAAGTGTTCATCATGCACATAAATTCGGTTCCAGGAACATGGAAATATAGTTTCATCGTGTATTCCATTGAATATGGTTTAATACATTTATCGTAGTAACTTGTGAGGTTGTCTCTTAATAGTTCAACATCAAAATATAAATTAGGATCTTCATCTTCTCTAACAAGGGGAATCGAAGATTCAAAAATAGATTTTGGTGTGTTTAAAACCGCCCTGTTAATAACTGTCATCCTTTGACAAATAAAGAACAGTTGGAAGCTACAAATTGAAACCATCAAAGTTACAAATAGAATAAACATTAGAAGTCTCCAACAATGCAATAATCACTATTCGCACAATCCCCAAGGAGTCGATGGTCGGTGTTATAAACGGAATACCAATGAAAACTTACCTCTTGCGTATCCACTCCATTTACATAAAAATTAAATCTGCTTCCTAAAACCTCTTCGTTGCAATTATGTGGAAGGTAGAAGTAAGTCGTTGCCACATAATCGCTATTAATGTAATAAAGTGACATATCAAGAGTCTTGCGATTGACATATAGTCCGCTTTTAAAACGGAAAGAATATGTTGTTCCACTACTATTTATAATCTCTAAAGGAATAATTACTTTTCCTTCATCGTTAAATAGATGAGAGAAGCATTCTGGTGGGTGCTCGATACAAAAATATGCTTCCTCATAAGTCAAAGGATGAAATCCTTCATAAGTGAAATTAAATTGGTTAAGCGTCAAACGATAGTATCGATCAATATAGAAATAATCAACATAGTTAGAAAACTTAAAGGTTGAATCATAACATCTAAGCGCTCCACTTTTGAATTGGAATGTTGTGCCTTTTAAAACCAGCTTCTTATTTACATACTGATTTAGGTTATAGCTTCCTCCTTCTTTATAGGGATAGAGAATGAAATCATATGAATCATCATAATTGCCATCACTTGAAGCAAGATCCATTACGATTCTTAAACCCGAACTGTTTAAATAAGAAGAGATAGGTAAAGTAAATGTGATACTCGTATAAAGTCTTTTTTGCAGTGTTAGGTTTCTGAAATACCTCGTTAAAACAATTCTTCCATTCGCCTGATTAAAAACTTGTAAATGAATAGTAACGTCACTAACCGTTTTATAAATATTAGATTGTCTAAACCTAATAGTAAAAGAATGCTCTCCGCTTTCGTGTTCTAAAAACGGACCATAAATATCAGAATCAATATCTATTCCGTATTCTTTGTTATAAATCGGTTCATCCGGATTTTCGATTGGATCAGTTGGATTAAAGATAATCCCTGAATTAACAAGTAACGAAAGGCCAGATAGTAACAATACTAATTTACTCATTGAACAACTTTAAAAACCTTTCCATCGCCATTCTCTTACGACGATAATAAAGCGACTTAGAATACCTTTGTTCCCACCAATGTGGATAGTCTTCGAAAAAGAAATCATTATTGATTATCTCCTTATCAATATCTTCTAAAGAATCATATGTATCACGTACGCGCTTTACGTAATTCTTAAAAGCATTGATTTCTTCATTTGTGCCACTAGAGAAACCGAATACATGGGTACGGAGCATTCTTTCCGCGGCGAAATAGTTTCGTGCAATTTCACACATTTCTTCGCTGAGATTTGTATGTTTTTTTGATGTAGCCATAAAAAAGCCTCCTAATATTTGTAAGACGCAAAAAAATGCCAAAATGTTAAAAAAAATTTTCATGTGCTCCTTATATTAAAGGATTATCCTTAAGGATAAAAAAATTGAAAAAATTTTTCATATTTTTGTCTTCTTTTCTTTTTGGTTAATCGCTACTACAATAAAACCATGATTGTTTTAGCAGGCGCTAGTGCATCGGGAAAGACCGAAGTTGCCAAGGTTTTAGCAAAAAAATACCATATCGAAAAAGTCATCACGACAACCACAAGACCAAAACGCATCCATGAGGTTGATGGGGTTGATTACTTTTTTATTAGCAACGAAGAGTTTTTAAAGAAAATCCAAGACGGAGATTTTGTAGAATATACAGAATATAATGGTCACTACTATGGCTCAAGCAAAGACCAAATCTCTTCTAATAAATGCATTGTCATTGATCCAAAAGGTATGACTGCATATCGTCATTTAAATGATAAACGCATTGTCATATTCTTCTTAGATTCATTAGAGAAGACTCGCTATAAGAGAATGCTTGAACGTGGAGATGATGAAGAAAAAGCTCATTCACGTATTATTCATGATCGCATTGCCTTTAATGAAGAACAAGTAAAAGATGTCGATTATCATATCGACTCGGAACATAACAATATCGATGAAGTTGCGGATTTAGTTTATAAAACCTATAAAGATCACTTAAGTAAAAATTCGTAATTAAATAGAGTCCTTGGATTAAGATATACACTACATTGATAACCAGACTCTTTTTCTTTATATTTGACAACATAGTTATCACTTAAAAATTTAGCGAAATTCTTTTCATAAGGAAAAAGGACTTCTTTTTTAATCCAATCCTTACATAAATAAGAAAATATAAAATCTAGAACACTAGTAACATCTTCTTCATCAATTAAAGAAGTATATAGTTCATTATCACTCGGTAAGAAAGGGATACCATCCCTTAATTTATCTACTTTGTTATATAAATAAATCATAGGAATATCTTTTACTTTTAAACGTTTAAGAATATCATTAGTCACTTCAATATGTTCTTCATAATATGGCTGAGAAATATCGACAACATGAATTAATAAATCAGCCTCATTAATTTCTTCTAATGTCGAGCGGAAAGCTTTTACTAAAGTGGAAGGAAGTCCATCAATAAAACCAACTGTGTCCGTTAAAAGAAATCGAGGGTAGCGATAAGAAGAAATTAAACGAGTGGAAGTTTCTAAAGTCGCGAATAATTCATCTTGAACATAAACCTGTTTATTATCTTTGCTCTTTGAATAGTCCAAAAGAAGATTCATCAAAGTTGATTTACCAGCGTTGGTATATCCAATGACAACAATATTAGGAATTCCAGACTTGATTCTTTTAACCCTCATAGTCCTTCTTTCTTGTTTGATTTCTTCTAGTTCTTTTTCTTTGGCTTTAATAAGTAAAGATAGTGTTCTACGGTCTAGTTCAATTTGTTTTTCTCCTACCCCTTTACTACGTACAGAACCACCACGAGTTTGAGCATAAGAAGCATGCCCATCCATTAATTGATTCTTTAAATATTGATACTTAGCAATCTCAACTTGCAGGATAGCTTCCTTACTATGAGCGTTCATCTCAAAGATAAGGAGGATAAGCGACGTATAGTCAATGACTTTTAAGCCTGTAATTTGTTCAATATTCTTTTTTTGTAGAGGATTTACATCGAAATTAAGAACCAAATGCTCAATTTTTCCAGGGAAAAAAACATTAGGAAAAGTATCGGACTTTTCTTTTGCTGCTTTGATTTCAAATAGCTTTCCTTTACCAACATAATAAGAAGGATTAATAGAATCTACTGCTTGAAAAAAGTCGGTCCTCGCAAATAAACCAGCGGTTCGTAAAAGAAAAAGAAATTCAAATGATTTATCAAGATCAGTTTTATTTTTATCGATTAATATAAATACGGGTTTAAGAGGATTTTCCATAAATTATTCTTCAATAATTGTTTTAACCTCTAATTTATCAATAACGAATCCATCAAGAGATAAGACTTTGAATTGATAATTATGGAAATTGATAATGTCTCCTTTTTTCGGGAAACGACCTAATATTTCTTGGATAAAACCTGAGACAGTTAAGAAATCAGTTTGATATTCTTCTTCAAAACCAATTTCTTGGAAGAAGTCATCGACATTCATAGATCCATCAACGACCATATTGCCATTACTCTTTTCAATTACTTCTTCTTCAACTTCATCCATCTCATCATAAATATCGCCCACTATTTCTTCTAATATGTCTTCCATGGTGACAATACCTTTTGTTCCACCGAATTCATCTAAAACAACAGCGATATGAGTTTTACTGTTTCTGAATTCATCTAATAAGTCAGTGATGATTATGTTGCTAGGAATGAATAAAGGTTGATAACAAAGAGAATGTAAATCAATCTTTTCTTTACTAAGATAAGCACGGCATAAATCTTTTAAAGAAACAACCCCAATAATATGGTCAATAGTTTCTTCATAAACAGGAATACGCGAGTGTATAAATAAATCTTCATTTTTGAATAAGGCAATAATATCTTCTTCAACATCGATAGCAAAAACATCAACACGAGGAGTCATCACTTCGTGAGCTTCGATATTATGAAGATCAATCGCTCCCCTCACCATTTCGGCTTCATCTTCTTCGATAACACCTTCTTCTTCGAAAGAATCAACCATCTCATGAAGAACATCTTCGTCAATCTTTTCTTCTTCCTCACTTTGTTTTTTAAGCGACCTTTTCACGCCACGACTAACCAAATATAAAGGGTAAACCGAAAGATAAATCTTTCCCTTTAAACTAATGTCCTCATATTTATCATGACGTCTTGCCAAAGCACGGGGTAAGAAATAAGCAAAGAATATAACTAAAATTCCATAAACAATAACAAGAATGTATTCAAGAGAAAAAGCTAAATCAATATTATGGGCTAATTCTATTTCTCTACCTAAAACAAACGCCATCATAAGGCCTAAAGAGAGACCAAATAAATTGATCAATTCTAAGAAAAGAATTTTGTTCTCATAAAGTGTCTTATTATCAAGTTTACAATTCTTAGCTTTAGGAAGGTTGTTGATAAAATCTTCATCAACTAAAGATAAATACTTAATATCATATGTAGTAAAAGAAATGATGATTAAGCAAATAAAACAAAGAAGACCATAGACAATAGTCATTATCTTTTTCCTCCTTGTTTATTTGGTTCTGCAATACCGCTGACTATTTCCTCAAGAACATCTTCCATAGTCACCATGCCAATAACTTGCTTCTTATTATCTCTAACTAGAGCAATATGTGTATGGTGTTTTTTAAATCCATCAAAAAGCTCATCAATCATAATACGAGAATAGACAAAATATGGCTTTTGTAAGATGCCACGGATTTTCACCTTATTATGAAGACAAATCTCTTTAAAGTACGTTTTTATCAGCAAAATGCCAATGAAATTATCTTTTTCATCTTCATAAACAGGGATACGGGAATAAGGACACTTCAAAAGAATATCTTGCGCATTCCCTTCTTCAAGTTCTTTTATATCAAGGCAATATATCTTTTCTTTAGGGGTTAAAATCTCTTTAACATTAGTGTCATCAAAATCTAAAACAGATTGAATGATTTCACCTTGTTCTTCTTCAATTAAGCCATCATCAGAAATCTGTTCAACAGCGTCTTGTAATTCATCTTCACTGAGTTCTTCTTCAGGAATCTGCTTCTTCTTTTTAATAAACAAATAAGATAGCCATTCATAAATGCTAGATAAAGGGATAAAGACATAAGTCAAAATAAATAAAGGAAAGTAAAAAATATTAGTAATAGTATCAGGAATATTGTTTGCTATTGCGTGGGGCGCAAATTTTAAAACTAATCCACCGATTAAAAAGACGAAGCCGAACACAATAAAACCAATAGTGATTGGATTTAAATATGGCCATGCTTTCTCGCACAATAGGAATAGGAGAATTGTTAAACAAACATAACCAATGACATTAAGTAAAAGAATAGTCGCGTAGGAGCGTTCTATTTTATTAAGTAATATTAAAATTCTCTTACTCTTCTTATGGCCTTCGTCGGCTTTGATTTGTAATTTATAAGGATTAGTAAGTAATAAGGACTTTTCTAATAAAGCTAAATAAAATAAGACAAAAGAAACGAGAACAATGATTATTAACCAAGTTAACGATAGAGGGTCCATTTCTTGTTTTATTCCTTAAATCAACAAAGATATTATCATAAAGAACCTTCCAAAAGAAGAGGTAATAAAAAAGGTATATCAATGATATACCTTATTTTTATTTTAATTCACCAGTATAGAGAATTAAGTTATCCGATTAAACCTATTTAGCGGCTTTTTCGGCTTTGGCTTTTTCTTTTAACTCGGCTTTAATTTCTTTAACCCAGTTCACGGTTTCGACTTCTTTTTGTTCTAAGTGATCGACTTCCATGACATCTTGGATAAGTTGTTTACATCTTCTTAAGGATAAACCACTTCTGACCTTAAAGACGAGAGGAATTTCGGCATATGTGTCCTTATTTCCGGCATCTTGAACTGGAATAGTTGAATCACGATAGTTATCAGGATTCAAAGCGAAGTATAATTTCAAACTCTTACCTGCGACAGTAACTTTGACGTATGTCTTGCGGTGTAATCTGAAGGTATCTCCACTAGAGGAAACACGGGATTTTACACCATAGGATAAGATTTCATTTTTAATTTCGTTATATGCATCTTGAATATCTTTATCAGCATCAACAATTCTTTCTTGGAAAGAAATACGAACAATTGGGGCCTTTGGAGCTGGCTCTGGTGCAGGTGCTGGTTCAACTGGTGCTGGAGCAGGAGTTGGTTCAACAACTACGACCACTGGCTCTGGTGCAGGTGCTGGCTCTGGTGCTGGAGCTGGTTCTGGTGCAGGTGCTGGAGCTGGTTCTGGTTCTGGTGCAGGTGCTGGAGCTGGTTCTGGCTTTGGCTCAGGTTTTGGTTCTGGTGCTGGCTCTGGTGCTGGCTCTGGTGCAGGTGCTGGAGCTGGAGCAGGTGCTGGAGTAGCAACAGGATTGTAGCTGCCAAAGTATTGAACGACTAATGGTCCACCGAAGGTCGCACCAACGATACTGTGATTATCAGTTGTAGCTTTTTCTTCGCGTTGATTATTAGCGTTATTGCGTGCAATTTCATCACGAACGATTTCACGAACAACATCTTTTAAAACAGAAGCAAGAGAATTAGCATCTAAGACTTCTGGAGCCTTAGCTGGTTCTGGTTCTGGTTCTGGTTCAGGTAAGAAAGTAGGAACTGGTTCAACATCAAGTTGTTCATATTCCACTGGTTCTGGTTCGGCGAAATCAGAATCGCCTAAAGCAAGAGGCGCATCTTCAACTGGTTTTAAGCATTCTTTAACGTACGCATGTGCGATGAATAAATTAACAAAGACAATGATTGGATAAAGAATACCAAACACAAAGACACAGATGAATAAGACTCTCACGATAGCGTCTGGTTCACCTTCAAAGACAGTTAATGTGTCTAAGAAAATTGGACATAAGAATAAAGCAGGAACAGCAATTAAAATAGAAGAGATTAAAGTCCAAACAATCGCGCTGGCTTTCTTTCTATTTAAGACAATGCTTAAAATAATTCCTAAAACAATTAAGACCAAGAAAACGATCAACGAAACAGAGTTGATGATAGTGAATTTTTCACTAAGAAAATCTTGGAATGTGATTGCCTTAACAAAACCATCAGATGGAATCTTGAAAATGAATTCGAAAATATCTTTGCCATCAGCTCCGGAGAACAATGCAAAGAAGGAACCCAAATACAATCCAATGAAGGCAACGAGTAAGACAAAAGAGATAATTGTCAGAACAATAAACGGTGTTCTAAATTTCTTTTTCATATAGGTAAACTCCTTCTATACTGATATTAATTTTAGCGCACACGAACGAAAAAACAATAGTTAAATACAAAAATGCTTGCAAAAACCCGTTATTTTTAGATAAATGACTATTTTTGCCTGGTTTTTCACATTTTTATCAAAAATATACCAAAACATAAATGTTTTTGTTAAGATATATGTATGAATGAGTTGCAGAAGAAACAATTGGAAATTTTAAAACAATTCATTAGAGTGTGCGATAAGCATCATCTTAGATATTCCTTAGAAGGCGGTACTGCAATTGGAGCTATCCGACATAAAGGTTTTATCCCCTGGGATGACGATGTCGACATCATGATGCCAAGAAAGGATTATGATGAATATATCAAGCTCCAATATGAATATGAAGGTACCCCTTATTTTATTCAAACTTGGCAAAGCGATCCTCACTACTGCTATAATTTCGCAAAGTTAAGAGATAGTTCTACCACTTACATAGAAAACTTTTTTGTTAATCATAGAATCAATCACGGAGTGTGGATTGATATTTTTCCCATTGATGGCATCAGCAAAAAGGATAAGCCAGTAAAGAAGGCTACTAGAAGACCAAAAAGAGTTTGGGCATGTTTTTTTATGAGTTTCTTCCCTGCTCTTTTACGCAAAGTTCATAAAAGAACATTCTTTAAAGATATCGCCTTAAATATCGTTGGCGCTTTGTTCTATGTTTTTAATATCGCCCACTATCAAAATCGTCACGCCGATAAGATAATGAGAAAACTAACAATTGATAATGCCGCTCTTTCTGGAAATATGTCTGCATTTCCTTTAGCAAATCAAATAATGCCATCACATATATTCAATGAATATATCAAAGTCCCTTTTGAAGATATCGAAGTATCGATAATCAAAGAATATGATTTGTATTTAACTCGTTGTTATGGAGATTATATGAATCCACCAGAAGTTAAACAACGCGTTGGCCATCATAATCATAAAGGCGTCTCATTAACACAAGGTTATGAGGAATATATGAAGGAGCATAGAATTTAATATGGCTATTGCAATCCTTCTTGCCGGAGGGAAAGGAAATAGAATTAAATCCTCTCCTATGCCAAAACAATTTATTGAAGTTAATAAAACTCCAATCGCGGCCTATACAATTTCTACGTTTAATAAACATCCACTTATTGAGCGCATCTTTATCGTGAGTGCTCTTGATGATATTTCCAAGATGAAAGAAATAGTAGAGAGATATCATTTTCAAAAGGTCGCCACAATCATAGCAGGAGGAATAACAAGGAAGCAATCTGCCACTAACGCTCTTGATTATTTAAAGCAACACAACATTAAAGAAAATGAGATTATTCTTATACACGACATGGCGCGTGGTCTAGTCGATGAAGACATCATTACAAGGAACATAGAAGCGACTAAAAGTAAAGGGAGTGCAGTTACTGCAGTACCATTAAAAAGCACAATTGTAGTTAGTAAAAATCACCAGGAAATTGAAGAAGTCACAAATAGAGAAGACTATTATGAAATCCAAACTCCTCAAACATTTTTATTCAAAGATATCTATAAAGCTCACAAAAATAATAAAGACGATACCAATGTCACTGATGATAGTCGTTTGGTCTTTAACGAAGGCATAAAAATTTATCTAGTTGAAGGGAATTATAATAACTTTAAAGTGACAACAGATGAGGACATAGACCTCCTGAAACTCCTTGTTGATAAATGCAATATTAAGGTTAAGTAATTGCATCATCTGCATTAATTAATATGAAAGGCGATTAATTCGCTTTTTTATTTTAATGGGCCAAAATTACAGTTATTTTTGCAAAAAAGAAAATCACCACTATCATAATAAAGGAAATTAGATAATGGCGATTAGCTTTATTAGGAGGTTAATGAATTTTATTCTATTCCATATTGTTTTCCGTAATGTTCAATAATATAATCTAAGTCTTTATCACCGCGTCCAGAAAGATTAACAAGAATTGATCCGTGATGCATTTTTTTGGCAAGCCTAATGGCGTAAGCTACGGCATGAGCGCTTTCTAAAGCAGTTATGATGCCCTCTAATCGACAAAGTTTAAAGAAAGCATCAATGGCTTCTTCATCGCTAACAGAATCATATTCCACTCTTCCTAAGTCGTGAAGAAAAGCATGTTCTGGTCCAACCGCCGGATAATCAAGCCCACTAGCAACAGAATAAACAGCGCCTGGGTTACCATCTTTATCTTTAAGCATCAAAGAATTAAATCCGTGCATAACTCCTTCTGAGCCATAGGTAATAGAGGCGGCATTATCTCCTGGGTTCTTTCCTCTTCCCATAGGTTCAACTCCAACGATTCTTACTGGCTCATTTAAAAACGGAGCAAACATACCAATTGAGTTCGAGCCACCACCGACACAGGCACAAATAACATCGGGAAGGCCGCCAGTCATTTCTTTAAATTGTTCCTTGGCTTCAATTCCAATAACTGATTGGAAATCTCTAATCATTAATGGGAATGGATGTGGACCAACAGCGCTACCTATACAGTACAAGGCTGTTTTATATTCCTTAAGATAAGCTTCAAAGGCAGCATCAACTGCTTCTTTTAATGTTCCAGCGCCATGTTTAACAGGAATTACTCTAGCCCCTAGTATCTTCATCCTTGAAACATTAGCAGCTTGCTTTTTAATATCAGTAATACCCATGTAAATATCACATTTAAGTCCATAATAAGCAGCAGCTGTGGCAACCGCGGTCCCATGAGATCCCGCTCCTGTTTCCGCGATAAGTTTCTTTTTACCAAGGTATTTAGCTAATAATCCTTCACCCATTGTGTGATTTGGCTTATGGGAACCTGTATAATTCAAATCTTCTCTTTTCAAATATATTTGAACTTTGCCTAAAGATTCAGATAATCGACGGCAATAATAAATCGGTGTTGGTCGACCTTGATAATCTCTTCTAATCTTTCTTAAATCCGAAATAAAATCAGAAGATTTACAAATAGTTAAATAGGCATCGTATATTTCTTGAAAGGCTTTTTCTAATTCGCTAGGTAAATAGGCTCCACCGTATTTTCCAAAATATCCTTTTTCGTCTGGATATCTTTTTAAATATGTAGTGAAATCCATTTCCTTATTATTTTTAATATTCACTTCATCAAATTGATATGTGTTTCTTAAGTCAGATGGCTTCTTCGCATCAGATGGAATAAGCCAAGACTTACCAGCTTTATAAGCACCCTCTATTCTTCCATCCATTAAATAAGAGCGAATCCTTCTATCGGTAATATTCCATTTCTTACTTGCTTCGCTCACACTCATAAATTTCATAAACAAAAACCTCAGAATTATTTTATTCCGTTTTCGGTATATTGTAAATATGTATATTTGTTTTTTAATTCCGTTTTAGGAATAAGTTAAATGTTATGGGTGAAAGTATATAATTCAACATCGTTGTAGTAATATTGCATATCAAGAGTTGTCCAGCCTTTGTCGGAACAAAGCAATACCAATCGGGCTTCTTTTTAATGGTAGTACTGTGGTTATTCCTATTCCTCATTAATTCTTCCTTTTTAAAATGAATCAGGAATTCATGGATAATCATTAACCAAAATTGAGCATTACGTACCATATAAAAATCCCCGATTCATTATACTTCACTGGTATAAAAACCGGGGAAAATTCATATTTCTGGTGGATCTGACCGGGATCGAACCGGCTACCTCCTCCATGCCATGGAGGCGCTCTCCCAGGTGAGCTACAGACCCAGCAAGAAGTATTTTAAGACAAACACTTTAATAAAACAATAGTTTTTCTTGCTAATTGTTTTTACCTATTTTGGCGCGCCTGAGACGATTCGAACGTCCGACTCCCATCTTAGGAGGATGGTACTCTATCCAGCTGAGTTACAGGCGCACCTCTATAAAACATCCTTAATTAATAAACGAAGAAATCAAGAATGTCTTTATAAACTTTAATTCTATCTTTCTCATTAAGAATTTCATGTCTCATATGCCTGTAGATTTTTTCTTTAATAGTCTTGATTCCTAATGATTCATACATCTTCATATTTTTCTTAACGGCTTTACCATAATTAGTGACAGGATCTCCATCTCCAGAAATAAGGAAGATTTTTTGTTTCTTATCAATTCCTTTTAGCCTTTTCTTATGATGAAGATTCTTCATGCCTTTAATGAACTCAAAGCAAAAGCCGTTATTAGGTCCATATCCACAAAGTGGATCCGCTATATACCTATCAACATTTTCTTCGTTGTATGAAAGCCAATCAAATGGTGTTCTCGGTTTTTTAATCTTTTTATTAAAAGAGCCGAACATCAATTTAGCAAGCAACTTAGCGGGTTTATGTGTTTTCTTTTTTGTGTTACACATTTTAGCAATGAGATAGCCTGGTCCTATCGCTGGATTTTTACATCCAGAGCCACATAAAACAATCTTTTCGACATGGCCTGGGTATCTTTGAATGTATTCTTGCCCCATAAACGAGCCCATGCTATGAGAAAAGATGTATGTAGGTAGCTTGGTTTCATTCTTAAGTTTTTCTACTAAATCGTGAACGCCTTCAACTTGCAAAGCAAAGCCATCCTTGGGCCACACTCCACGGTTACTTAAATCATCTTTAACGTTCTCGCCTTGTCCAAAAGCATCCAGCGCGTAGACATTAATGTGATTGTCATTTAAATAATGAGCAAAATCATCATATCGACTAGTATGTTCTTCCATACCCTCCACGATAACAACATTAAAGGAAGGAGTATCAACAACCCATTTGAGTCCTTTTAAAACAAGCCCATTTTTTAAAGTTAATTTAATTGATTCCATAATTATTTATCGTATCCATTAGGATTATTCTTTTGCCAATTCCAAGAATCGCGGCAAGCATCAACGATATCAAGTTTAGTTTTAAAGCCCATCTCTCTTTCGGCTTTAGAACATTCAGCATAATTCTCATCAACATCGCCAGGTCTTCTATCACAGATGACATAAGGAATCTTAATGTTGTTTGCCTTTTCAAAAGCATGAACTAATTCTAAAACAGAGGTGCCTCTTCCAGTACCAAGGTTATAAATAACAAGTCCTGGTTTTTCTTCTAATTTACGAAGAGCGCATAAATGGCCTCTAGCCAAATCGACAACATGGATATAATCTCTCACACCAGTACCGTCAATGGTTTTATAGTCGCTACCATAGACATTAAGTTTTTCTCTTTTGCCAACCGCAACTTGAGTAATGTAAGGCATCAAGTTATTTGGAATGCCTTGAGGATCTTCTCCAATTAAGCCTGATGGATGAGCACCAATAGGATTGAAATATCTTAAAATGGCAATATTCGCATCTTTGTTCTCCTTGGCGTAATCTTTGAGGATAAATTCAATGTCCAATTTTGTTTGTCCGTATGGGTTGGTACAGCCACCGACTTTATCATCTTCTTTTAAAGGTACATGATCAGGGACACCATACACTGTTGCGCTAGAAGAGAAGACAATATTATGAACATTGAACTCTCTCATAAGTTTTAAAAGAACTTTGCTGCTACCAACATTGTTATCAAAATATAATTGAGGCTTGGCAACTGATTCAGCAACGCTTTTTAATCCCGCAAAATGAATGACATCAGTAATATGTTCTTTTTTAAACACTTCTCTTAAATTTGCTTCATCTTGAACAGAAACCTTGTAAAATCTTGGTTTTTTACCAGTAATTTTAAAAATCCTATTCAAAACTTCTGGTTTGGAATTGACATAATTATCCACAATCACAACATCATAACTATGGTCTAATAAATCAACAACAGTATGGGAACCAATATACCCAGTTCCACCAGTAACTAAAATTGCCATAACTTATCTCCTTTTTAGTTCTTCTACAATTAATTTATTTGTTAAAGCAGGATTGGCTTTTCCTTGTGTTTTCTTCATAATTTGGCCCACAAGGAAACCAACCGCTCTATCTTTGCCTTCTTTATAATCCACTATTGCTTGTGGGTTATTTTCTAAAACTTCATTAATGACATTCATTAATTCTTTTTCATCACTAATTAAAGTAGTTCCCATCTTTTTCATAAGGGCTTCTGGGTCTTCATCATTTTCAAGCATCTTAACAAAAATTTCCCTTCCTTGTTTATTAGAAACTTTACCTTGTTCAATTAATTGAATAAGTTTGCCTAAATGTGAAGGCGAGACTTTGAAATCTTTAATAGAAATGCCATCTTTATTTAAAATAGCTTGGACATCCACTATGACCCAGTTAGCGACGAGTTTTGGATTAGCTCCGCTCTCGCAAGCTTTATCATAGTAATCACAAATCTCTTTATTACTAATGAGAGTATTTGAATCATAGTCATTTAATCCCATCGCTAAATAGCGAGCTAATTTTACTCCTGCTAATTCCGGAGAACTCTTAATTGCCGCTTCAACAAATTCATCACTTAGTTTAATTGGAGTAATGTTAGGTTCAACGAAATATTTATAATCAACCGCATCAGTCTTAACACGCATCAATACTGTTTGTTTAGTGGCTTCATCAAATCTTCTTGTTTCTTGTCTGACTTCTTTGCCGGCTAATAAGATTTGGCTTTGACGTTTAATTTCAAAATCGACAGCTTTTTGAATATTCACAAAACTATTGAGATTTTTAATCTCAACTTTAGTGCCATATTTCTCGCTGCCAATTGGTCTTAGCGAAATATTAACGTCACATCTTAAAGACCCTTCTTCCATCTTGCCATCACTGACATCTAAGAAATAAACAATTGAACGAATCTTTTCTGCATATTTCATTGCTTCTTCACCACTTCTTAAATCTGGTTTAGAAACAATTTCCACAAGCGGAATACCAGCACGATTATAATCGAGCAATGTACAGTCCCAAGAGTGAAGTTGCTTACAAGTGTCTTCTTCCATATGAAGTCTTTCTATATTTATTCTTTTTTCTCCTTGAGAGGTTTGAATGGTTAAAAATCCTTCTTTACCAATAGGACGGAATTGTTGGGTAATCTGGAATCCTTTTGGTAAATCACTATAGAAATAGTTTTTACGATCAAACCATAACTCGTGATCAATTTCCATATTTAAGGCGTGGCACACTCTAATAGCGTTTATAACAGCTTGTTTATTAACTACTGGCATGGTTCCAGGATAAGCCATGTCTAAAGGAACAACATTGGTGTTTGGATCATCACCAAAACTAACAGGAGCGTTAGAAAACATCTTGCTCTTGGTCTTCATCTCCACATGGATTTCAAGTCCGATGACAGCTTCAAAATTCATATTTAGTTCGCTCCTTTCTTGATTAAGTTTTTATACCCAGTTATATCTTCAATAGCTAAAGCGAGATTAAGGGTTTCTTGTTCTTTCCATTTTTTGCAGGTGAGGTTCGCACCAAAAGGAAGATTATTTTCAAAACCAAGCGGTAGTGTTAATGAAGGGAGTCCAGCAAAATTACCAATTGCTAAATAATTATCACCTAATAAATATTCCGCTGATAGTTTATCACTAGATTGTTCAAATAAAGGTGCTACACCTGTAGAGGCTGGTAAAAAGATAGCATCATATTTATCTAAAATAGCGTTTACTGCATCCACGATCATGTGGCGGCATTTCTGCGCTCTTAAGAATGTATCATATTGATTTTCTCTTAACAAAGAATAAGAACCAATAACAAATCTACGTTTAATTAATTCAGAAAAACCTCTAGTTCTCGCTTCTTTCATGACATCTTCGTAATTATCACCCTCAAATCGAGGACCAAATTTAATGCCATCCAAATTCGCATTATTACTAGTGGCCTCCGCACAAGAGATAACCATATAAGTTGGATAAATAGCTTTGCAGAGATTGATGTCTAAAGAAGGATATTCAACAATTGCCCCTCCTTCTTTCATCTTCGTTAAAGCTTTATCAAAAGCCTCTTTCACAACAGGGTTTTTAAAAGAATCATAAATCTCTTTAATAACAGCGATACGTTTTCCCTTAAGTTCTTTTCTTAAATCGTTAACGTACTCATCAACCTTGACGATAGAAGAAGTAGCGTCTTTTTCATCTCTTCCAGAAAGCGCTTTTAGAATAATTGCAGAATCAAAAACATTTCTACTAAAGAAAGCAACATGATCTAAAGAGGGAGCGAATGGGAATAAACCAAAACGAGAAATTCTTCCCCATGTTGGCTTAAAACCAACTAGCCCAGCATACGAGGCTGGTTTACGCACACTATCGCCTGTGTCTGAACCAATTGAAAATGGAACAATACCACTAGCAACAGCAGCAGCTGAACCACAAGATGAGCCACCAATCATATGAAGATGACTTTCATCCCAAGGATTAAATGTTCTTCCTTTTCTTCCGGTTGTTCCGGTTCCACCCATAGCTAATTCATCAAGAGTGGATTTACCAATCATAATTGCCCCCTCATTCTTTAAGCGAAGAAAGACTTCGCTAGAATAAATGGGTACATAGTCATTAAGGATATTGCTTGAAGCAGATGTTGGAATACCTTTTGTAGAAAAATTATCCTTTAAAACATAAGGGATGCCGTAAAGTAAATTATCTATTTTCTTTTCATCAAGATTCTTAACTTCTTCCAATGCTTCTTTTTCACAAATATATTCAAAAGCATTATTCTTGTCATTCTTGGCTCTTTTAATAGCTTCTTGAACGAGTTCGAGAGGAGTAACTTTATGATTAACGATGGCTTCGTGAATCTCTTTAATACTTAAATCTAAATAATTCATTATCCCACCACCTTTGGAAGACGGATTTGTCCATCAATAACATCATGAGCGTTTTTTAATGCCTCATCTACACTTAAAGGTTCTACTGGAACATCTTCTCTTAAATACGATGTTGATACATCAAAAGGAAAAGTCATTGGAGTAGCTTCATCTACACCAGCGATTTCAGAAATGGCTTTCATTTGTTTTAAAACAATATCAAATTCATGAAGAAGGGTATCATATTCTTCCTCTTTCATATCGAAAAGGAGTTTATGAGCGGATTCTTTTAATACTTCTTTATTAACTTCTTTCATATCAATTCTTCTTTCTTATTTATGATAATGATTATTAAATGGTTTTTAAACTATTTAATGAGTTCTAAAAATTCAGTTTCATTCAAAATAGTAATACCTAGGCTCTGGGCTTTATCTAATTTTGACCCCGCTTCCACACCAGCAATAACAACATCTGTAGCTTTAGAAACTGAGCCAGTAACCTTGGCTCCTAGGTTTTCTAATACTTCAGAAGCTTCTTTCCTTCCCATCGAAGATAATGTTCCAGTCAAAACACAAGTCTTCCCAGAGAAATATGAATTTGCAGCCTTAGTTGTGCTACCTAGATAAGTAAAGTTCACACCTTTCTCTTTTAATCTAGTAATTAAATCAATATTCTTTTCGTTAGAGAAATAAGTTGTTAACGAATGAGCCAAGATTGGTCCAACATCAGGAATCTCTAAAAGCTCCTCTTCGCTCGCTTTCATAAGTTCATCAATGTTATTGAATTTACGAGCTAAAGTTTTAGCCATCTTCTCCCCAACCTCTTTGATACCTAAACCAAAGAGAACTTTTTCCAAGGAATTATTCTTTGATTTTTCAATTGCCTCTAATAGATTGTCTACTGACTTAGCTTGCCAGCCATCTAGATAGATGATGTCTTGACGATAATTGGCTAAATCATAAATACCCGCAATATCATGGAAGAAACCTTGACTATAAAGCTGTTCGCTCACTCTATCTCCAAGTCCTTCAATATCCATCGCCCCTTTAGAAGCGAAATGAATAACAGATTCCACTTTACGAGCTTCACAGTCCATATTAAGACAGAAATGCATTGCATCTTTCCTAATTAATGGATAACCACATACAGGACAATTACTAATCATATGGTAAGGTTCTTCTAAGCCAGTTCTTCTTTCCTTAAGCGGACGAACAACTTCTGGTATTACATCACCCGCTTTACGAATCACAACATAATCTCCCACCATCAAGTCCTTATCAATAATGTAATCTTCGTTGTGAAGAGTGGCTCTTTGGACAACGCTACCAGCAACTCTTACTGGTTCAAGAACAGCGTTAGGGGTAATTTTACCTGTGCGGCCAACGGTATAAATGATATCAAGTAATTTAGTCACCACTTCTTCAGGCGGAAATTTATAAGCAATGGCCCAACGTGGTGTCTTAGCGGTGTAGCCAAGTTTATCATATAAAGACATATCATCAACCTTAATGACAATGCCATCAATATCATAATCAAGTAACGGACGCTTTTGACTATATTCTTCAATAAAAGAAATGACCTCATCAATTCCATGACAAATCCTTCTTTCATGATTAGTCTTAAAACCTAATTGATCAGCTAATTCAAGAGCCTTGGAATGGTAACGGATATTAAAGTCTTTCGCGTTCACAACATAATACCAGAAAGCATCTAATCCACGGCTGGCAGCGACTTTACTATCAAGTTGTCTTATACTTCCAGCGGCAGCATTACGAGCGTTCGCAAATTCCATTTTTCCTTCTTTTTTTGCGATTTCATTAAGTTTTTGCAGTGATTTCTTTGGCATAAAGACTTCACCACGTATCTCAAATTCATCGTCTAAATCAATATGAGAAGGGATAGATTTAATGGTGATGACATTGGCTGTAACATCTTCTCCAGTAACTCCATCTCCCCTTGTGGCAGCATACACTAAATTATGGCGATAAAGAAGCGACATACCTAGTCCATCAATCTTCATCTCCGCCATATAGTCAACTTTATCTAGTCCGGTAACTTCTCTTACCTTTCTATCAAAATCTCTTAAATCATCATCGTTAAATGCGTTAGCTAAAGAGAGCATTGTTCTTTGGTGAGTAATTTTATTAAATTCATCTTGAACCATTCCCCCAACTCTTTGAGAAGGAGAGAGTGGATTTTTATATTCAGGATGCTCTTCTTCAAGCATAATAAGCTCTTGCATTAAGCGATCATATTCAGCATCGCTAACAGATGGATTGTCTAATACATAGTATTCATAATTGTACTTATTCAATAGAACTGTAATTTCTTCAATACGTTTTTTCACATCCATACTATTCACCTTCTTTTTTTACAAATGGGTGGTTACCCATAATAGTTTTCATTCCATGAGTTTCAAAATTAACATCAATGATGTCTTCATCAACCGCAACCACTACTCCACGGCCAAATGTTTTATGAGTTAACACATCTCCAACTCGCCAATCGGTCACCCCATTAGTAGGAGTAGAGAAATCTTGAGTAAGTGGTTCATCGATTGTGAAGCCGATATGTTCGGAATCTTCAAAATGGTATTCTCTCACTTTTCTTGGAGTGTAAGTGTCATTATATTTTTTTACTTCTAGTCCAGACTCTTTAATAAATTGTGAAGCCTTAAGTTGCCCTTGAAGAACATAAGAAAAATCTTCTGCACAAGTGATGAATAATCTTTCTTTTGCTCTTGTATAAGCAACATAAGCCAATCTTCTTTCTTCTTCTAAAGCATCATATCCGCCTTCGCTAATAGAGCGGTTATGAGGAAATACACCTTGATTAAATCTCACCAAGAAAACAACAGGGAATTCTAATCCTTTGGCGGTGTGGACAGTCATTAAGGTAACATATTGTCCTTCGCTCACTTCGTCCTGAGCGGATATCAAAGATATATTTTGCAAATATTCATCCAAAGATGATTCGGGATTAGTTTTTAAGAAGTTACGAATATCACTAAATAAAGAACGAACGTTTTCAATTCTTTCATCAGCTTCATCGTCTTGGCGAAGATAATCCATATAGCCTAAATCAGTAATCAAATCTTCAAGCGGTTTAGAAATAACTTCTTCGCTGTTGCTAATCTTTTTCTTGGTGCATTCTAAAGCCACTACCATTGACTTTAAATTATTAAAAGCTTTACGAGCAATAACAGTTTCTTCAACATCAAAGCTATTCACGTATTCGTATAACGACATGTCGGCTTTATATGCTTCGTCTTTTAAAGCGTTGATAGTTGTATCACCAATACCACGACGAGGGACATTGATAATTCTTTCAAAAGAAATGTTGTCTTTAGGATTGATAAGTAAACGGAAATAGGCTAAGACATCTTTAATTTCTCTTCTTTCATAGAATTTCAATCCACCATAAATACGGTAAGGGATTCTTTTTAATGTCAAAGCTTTTTCAAAGTCTATAGTTACATAGCTAGAACGATATAAGACAACTATATCTCTATAAGAGTATTGGCGGGTTTCCACTAATTTTTGAATCTCACGGGCCACAAACTCAGCTTCGTTCCTTGAAGATATAGCAGCGTGAACAAGAATCGCTTCCCCATTCGCACTCTTGGTATATAAATCTTTTTTAACTCTAAGTTTGTTATGCGCAATTAATTTATTCGCGCTATTAAGAATGTTTTGAGTGGAACGATAATTTCGATCAAGAATAATCGTTTCCATAGGGAAATTCTTATCAATATCAAGGATGATATTTTGGTTAGCTCCTCTCCATGTATAAATTGTTTGATCAGGATCGCCAACAATATATAAACCAGTCGATGGCTTTTTTAAAAGGCAGACAAGACGATATTCAATATCATTGGTATCCTGGAATTCATCGATAAGGATATGGGAATAGCGGGACTGCCATTTATTTCTAATATCAACATAGTTTTCTAAAATGAAAATTGTCTTTAAAAGTAAGTCATCAAAATCTAGACAATAGGCTTTATTCTTTTCTTCCTCATAACGAGTATACATTTCTAAACATGTTCTCTCGTCTTCAAAAGTGGGGTTAACAATTTGTATATCTTCTGGGTATTTATTCTTCAACTTATTCGCACTTACATACCATAAAGCGCGACCAACAATTTTATCACCTTTTTTAAAGCCCATTTCCTGAGCAATATCTTTCATTAATTTGGTTTGATCTTCTTCATCTAAAATCGTAAAAGAATGTGGAAAACCCAGTATATCTATCTCTTTTCTTAAAAAATAAGCACAAAATGAGTGGAATGTCTTAATCGTTAAATCCTTTTCACAATTAGGTATCATTTTTACCACACGGTTTTTCATTTCGTTAGCGACTTTGTTGGTAAAAGTGATGGCCAATATACTCCAAGGCAAAACATCCATATCAGATATCAAATAGGCGATACGGTATGTTAAAACACGTGTCTTTCCACTTCCTGCTCCAGCGACAATTCTTACATAAGGGGAAGAAGTTGTCACTGCTTCGTATTGTTTTTCGTTTAATTCATTTTGATAATTCATATATTGCTTAGCAATATACTACAAGATTTATCTTCGTCTTGCAATTAATTCTTATTATAAAGGTTGATGTAATTTATCACATCAACTTCTCCGACAACATTATTTAAGACACAATGCTCGTAAATATGAACTAAAGTTGGGGTGCCCGCGATATAAAAATCATTAATATCACTAACACCAATTGTTAGTTCAATATCTTGATTAACTCTTATGTCTTTCGTGTACCTTAATAGATAAACGGGAACGATGTCTTCTTTTAAAAAAGAAAGCACATCATTTTTAATCGCTTCGCAGTGGGAACAACTCTTTGAATATATATACACAAAATACTCATCCTCCTTTTGAGAAAACATATCCTCATAGACAATTGAAGAGTCCAAATAATCATCATATGAGAGTTCGTAGATTGGTTCATTTCTTTCACTTTGACAAGCTAACAACAATGAAGAAAAAAGTACAGTTAGGAAAAAATGCTTCATACTATATATAAAGACGGGATTTTTTCATATTTTTGTAAAAATTTTTTAAATTTCTTTTAATATATTGTTATGAGCGTCTTTAAGAAAAGAGAAACATTAACCCAAAACATTGCTTATATGGCTTTGATGAGTGCGATTAATGTCATCATTGTCTTGCTTTCAGCATGGATTCCTTTTCTATTTTTTATCCTTGTTTTAGTTTTACCTTTAACAAGCCTCATCGTTACTTATTACTGCAAAAAAATATATTTTCCAATCTATGCAGTCACCACTATTTTATTATGTATTGTTTCAACAATTTGGAATTTTGCAGACACAATTTTTTATGTGGTGCCATCTATATTTTCTGGATTAATTTTTGGATTATTCCTTGAGAAAAAATATCCGATATTAATTACCATTATCGTCTCCGCGATTGTGCAACAATGTTTCACTTATTTGTCTATTCCTATTGTTAAGCTTATCTATGAAAGAGATATTGTTTATGATCTTGCTACTGTCTTTTCTTTAAAGGACTATAAGTATCTTGAATATGTAAAACATATGTTCATTACATTTATGTCATTAACGCAAATGACTTTGACTATCATTGTTATTATTGATGAGATTAAAAAGTTTGATATTTTCCCAAACGATCAGGACGAGACCACTTTTGTATCTATTGACATCTTTATATTATCCTTATTAGTTATTCTTTTCTCTTTTATTTATAGCGAGATAGTTTACATATTTGTCATCTACATGCTTTTCTTATCGGTCTATCCATTCATTGAATTAATCAAAAGAAAATCATTAGCTATTAACATCATGTTATTAATAACATTAGTGGCTTCATTTTTATTACTCGTGGGTCTATATTCATCATTGAATAAAAATAAACCATTAGGGTTAGTCAGTTTAAGCATCTTTCCTTTCTTTATTTCCCTTATAACAATCATGAATAATTGTTTGTTAAACAAAAGAAACAAAGTTAGAATTAATAACGGTAAATAATTATGCTAAATCTTATTAAAAAATTTGCTCAAGGTATCCTCTATGTGTTGACCTTCCCTGTCTTCCTAGTTTTACTTGCCATTTTTGCCATTTATGGTTTATTAATCATGTTCATTGAGGGCATTAGATTTATCTATAATTTCTTCACTGGAAGAAATATCCACGGAGAACTTGAAGAAGATGTTGCCGCTAGAAAGATAATCGAAGCTAATAACCCTAATAAAGTTCAAGAGGAAGAAAAAGAGCCAGAAATAAAAGAAGATGAGCCCACACCTTTAGAACAATTCCGTGTCATTGAAGAACCAGAAGAAATTGTGGAGCACGAATTGCCGCCTGTTGTTGAAGAAAAGGCCATTAAAGAAGAGCCACTAGAAGATTTATCTTCTATTGCATTTATTGATGAAAAAAATAAGAGTGAAGAGGTTGAAGAAATTTCTATCTTTGATAGCTTCTTAAAAGAGGAAGAAAAAGAGCCAATCGAAGAAAAGAAAGAAGAAGTCAATACCATCGAGGAAGAAATAATAATGTATAAGCCGCGTGGTAACGATGAAGAGATAATAATTGAAGATGATGAGGAAGAGGAGGAAGAAAACGATTCCACTAGTGGAGTTAGTTTTGAATAAAAATATATGTTCTTATTAGCCTTATCAGAAAACGACAAACGAGTCCTTCTTGCTCTTTTATTAACAATCTTTTTGGTCTTTGTTTTAATTGGCTATTTAGGTTTTGTTATGCGCCGCGTGATGAAACATCAAGGAAAGAAACTCGATTATTATATTGCTGACCCAGTCACCACCAAGGTTATCACTAATCCAAAACACTTTGTGAGATATGCAAAAAAGAAAAACCGTTTCATATTCTTTAAGAAAGCACGTATCTCTTTTATTGTTATGCTAGCTTCATTTTTATGCTTAGTTATTAACAACATCTTTATCGGCTGGAACTATAATCCATTCGCCGATACAGAAAAAGGATTTGCTTCAATACTATTCTTATGGGATTTCCAACATCCATCTTGTTGGACACAGTTCTTTGAAACTCCACTATATCTATTTACGAAGTGGCCACCATTGATTCATACTCCAGTTTTCCATTGGTCAAGTTTTGGTGTCTATACCTTTGTTATTGGTATCTTCTTTAGTGGATTATTCTATCTCCATCAAGTTATCGCATTTATGGCAAGAAAGATAAGAATCAATAAATTAAAAGAGACTGTCTTCTCTAAGGACTTAGATGGCTTCACTCAATTAAACGTAATAGGACAAAATCAAAACGTCAATCAAAATCAAAAGAGCAATTAAAAAGCAGTTCTTATGAACTGCATTTTTATTAGTGAACAAATATCGTAAACAATTGATAGATGACATAGACCACAAGAATAATGTCAAAAACAACGAGGATATAAAACAAACGGAACCTCAGTGTGTTTTTTCTTTCAATTTCTTCTTCAGTCAATAAATCATTTTTCTTCATATCTAATTAATATTTTATACTATTTGATGTGCGAGGGTAAGGTTGAACATCACGAATGTTATTCATTCCTGTCACATACATTAATAAACGGTCAAAACCAATACCGAAACCAGAGTGTTTGCAACCGCCAAAACGGCGAGTGTCTAAATACCAATCAAGTTCTTTAGCATTTCCTAATTCTTCCATCTTGGCTTTTAATAAATCATAGCGTTCTTCTCTTTGGCTACCACCGACAAGCTCACCAACAGCGGGAACAAGTAAATCACAAGCCGCAACAGTTTTGCCATCATCATTTAAGCGCATATAGAAAGCTTTAATTTCCTTTGGATAATCAGTTAAGAATAGAGGTCCTTTAACAACTTCTTCTGTTAAATAACGTTCATGTTCAGATTGTAAGTCCATGCCGAATTCGATGTTATTATTTTCAAAAACATGGCCATTTTGCACAGCTTTTTGAAGAATTTCGATGCCTTTTTCATATTTCATTCTTTCAAACTTGCTATTAACAACATGGTTTAATCTTTCAAGTAAAGTCTTATCAATCATGGAGTTGAAGAATTCCATTTCACAAGGGCATTTTGCTATAACTTCCTTGATACAATATTTCACACATTCTTCAATAATGTCCATGTTCCCGTTTAAATCAGTAAATGCCATTTCTGGTTCGATCATCCAGAACTCACTTGCGTGTCTAACAGTGTTGCTATGTTCAGCGCGGAAAGCTGGACCAAAGGTATAAACATTTCTAAAAGATAAGGCGAAAGGCTCAACATGAAGTTGACCAGTCACTGTTAAGTTAACTTTTCTTCCATAGAAAGAATTTGGATCTTTAGTATCATGAGTGACAACGTCAAAAACGTTACCAGCGCCTTCGCCATCATTCGTGGTAATAAGAGGGGTATGAACATAGATGAAGCCATGTTCTTGAAAGAAATTATGAACCGCCATTGTTAAGACGTTTCTAACTCTAAAGACCGCTTGGAAAGTATTTGCCCTCGGTCTAATATGAGCAATTTCTCTAAGGAATTCAAAACTATGTCTTTTCTTTTGTAAGGGGTAATCGTCATCAACATCACCATCTAAAACACATTCCTTAACATCAATTTCAAAAGGTTGACGATTTTCAGGTGTGAGTTTTAAATCACCTTTAATAGAAATAGCCGCGCCAGTTCTTAAAGAAGAAAGTAAATCATAATTAACGCATTCCTTGTTGTAAACAAGTTGAACATTTTTAAAGTGACTTCCATCATTAAATTCGACAAAGCCTATAGAGCCAGAGTCTCTATTTGTTTTGACCCATCCTTGTAAAAATACTTTTTTTGGAAGTTCTTCTTTCTTTTCTAACGCTTTATATAATTCGGCGCATGTAGTTGATAAATAATCCATTTCCCTTACCTCAATCAAAATAATTATATATGTATTAAAATGATAAAATCATTTAATTTTCAAAATTTTTGTAATCTTCTATTCTCCAGTTAGGATCAACTCCTAAAGATAATGGGGCAAAGACTTTCTTTTCGTATAGTTTTTCCGCAACTTTCGCAATCATCGCTGCATTATCCGTGCAACACCACATTGGAGGTATTTGCACTTTAACATTATATGGTTCAAGCACTTTTACAATCTCGCTTCTAAGATATGAATTTGCTGATACCCCACCCGCTAAAACAACTTCTTTTACCGGATATATAGAAACTGCTTTTTTAGCTCTTTCTAAGATTAAACCAACTGCCACATCCTGGAATGACTTACACATATCGTTAACGTTCACTTCGATATTCTTTTGCTCTAAAGTATGAACTAAATTAATGACATTAGTTTTTAATCCAGAATAAGAAAAATCTAAAGTATCTTCTCCTCTAAGAGGGACTGTTAATTGGTAAGTGTGTTTCCCTTCTTTAGCTAGCTTATCAATAGGGATGCCTCCTGGATAAGGTAAGCCAAGAACACGTGCCACCTTATCGTAACATTCTCCAATCGCATCATCCCTAGTTTCTCCAATAACTTCAAAATCCATATCTTCTTTCATATAGACTAATTCAGTATTTCCTCCAGAAACAACAATAGCGAGTAGAGGAAATTCAAGTTTTTCAATATATTCATTCGCGTAAATATGACCCGCTAAATGGTGAACAGGAATTAAAGGTTTGTTATATAGCATTGAAAGAGTTTTTGCGCATTGTAAACCCACATGAAGCGCTCCGATTAAGCCGGGCCCACGAGTCACTGCAAAAGCATCAACATCTTTTAAAGATATTTTCGCAGTATCCAAAGCTTCTTGTAAAACAAAACCAATGTTCTCAGCATGTAAACGAGAAGCAATTTCTGGCATCACTCCACCATATTGACGATGAACATCAATTTGCGTGGAAACAATATTAGCTAAAAGAGTGCCATCTTTACTAATCGCGACCGCTGTTTCATCACAACTTGATTCAATTGCTAATATTAAAGCCATCTTATAACTCCTTAACCATATAAAGTGCATCTTCCCCATCAGTGTAATAATGAGGCTTAGTAGTAATTAATTTAAAACCATTTTTATGGTATAAAGATATTGCTGCGACATTCGATTTTCGGACTTCTAAAGTCATCGTCATTGCTTTCTTTGCTTTACAATCTTTCATAGCTTCACTCAACAGTTCTTGAGCAAAACCATGTCTACGGTATAAAGGAAGGACAGCAATTTGAGTAATTGTACTAGAATCAAAAGTCACCCAATAGTCAATAAAACCAATAACCACTCCATTAAGTTCAAAAACTAAATATTGAGAAACAGGATTAGAGAACATTTCATAGCGCATTTGTTCTTCATTAAAAGGATGAATAAAACACTTATTCTCAATATCACATAATATTTTAAAGTCATCTTTACAAGCGTCTCTAACCATAACTAATCCTTTAAATATTTTGGTTTAAGCGAATAAGCTTCTTCGCATGGCTTTAAAAATTTAAGTAGAGAAAACATTTCTAAAGCGTAATCAGATTGATAACCTTCAATTCCTAAGTATGATGTATTACCGCAGACAACATAATGAGGATGTTCGTTAATATATTTCATTACTTCATCATTAGAAGCAACTCTATCTTCGACGATGACTTTATCATCTTCATAGACACCAAAATATGATCTCTCACTTCTCGCATTAATTAAACAAATAGACGGTTTTTGGCCGCATTTTAGTATTCTTAACGAACTAACTGGATAGATTTTACATTTACAAGCAACATAAATTGTTTTAGCGATTGTTAAGGCAATTCTTACACCCGTGTATGAGCCAGGCCCAATAGCAACCATGACTTTATCAACATCTTTATAAGTAACACCATATTTAACCATCAATTTGTTAACTTCTGGAATCATATGCTCGCTTTGACATTGCCAAGCTTCATAAGAAATGCTTTCTAATAAAGTTTCTTTGTATGCTAAAGCAACAGTTAAAGAAGTATTAGAAGAATCTAATAAAATCGTACACTTCATTTTCTTAATTCCTCCAACACTTTCTCGTCGTGATAAGTAATCTCGATATCACGAACATCATCATCTACATGATGAATTTCTATATTCATAACTTCTTTAGGAAGAAGGTTTTCAATATATTCTGGCCATTCAATAAAAGTTAAACCTTGTTCATAACCAATATATTCATCTAAACCAATATCTTGTTCGATATCTTTTAAGCGATAGGCATCAATATGAATTAAAGCTCTATCTCCTTTTAGATAAAGTTTCATGATATTAAAGGTTGGCGATTGCACAAGCTCATTGATGTGTAATCCACGCGCCACTCCTCTTACTAAAGTTGTTTTTCCAGCGCCTAAATCTCCGGTAAGTAAAACTGTACTTCCATTTGGAAGTAAGCGTGCTAAAGACATGCCGAGGCCCATTGTTTCCTCATATGAATGGGTAGTTATTTTAATCTTCATTTTTATCTTTATTAGTGATATCAAGAAAATCTTGATAGTAGTCACGAACCATTTCATCGTCAAAAGGAAACTCCTTTTTGTTCATTCTCTTGACGATATTTCTAGTCGTGTATCTTAGAATCATATCCAAATCATCACCATACTTATAAGTATCGCGGTGATGTTGATATTCTTTTTCATCTAATACTTTCACTACTCCATTAGGGAATAATTTAGCATCTAAATCGTAGTCGATATATTTCACACAATCGCGGTCTAAAACAGAAGGCGAAGCAATATTGCAGTAATAGCAGATGCCATTTTCTTTAATCATACAAATAACATTCCACCACTCCTGCTTCGAGAAAATGGTAATTGCGGGTTCTTTAGTAAACCATTTACGTCCATTAGATTCTGTCACTTTGGCTCTTTTCGTAGCGACAACGACATAGTCGTGATTGTTTTCCACAACAAAACCACGATCCCAAATGCGGTGCAAATTGCCATCGTGTTTAAAACATTCTATACCAAGCCAACGACCAACAACGCCCATATATTACTTAGATATGATATCTAAGGCCTCCATGACTTCCATGAGAATTCTCTTATATTCATCGATCGCAGAATCTTGTAAAGATTCATAGAATGGTAAAGTAGTAACAGGATCATCAAAACTTAAATAAACACAAGTTTCTTGTGCTTTAAGTCCAATACAAATATTCAAAAGAACTCCGCTAACATCGATCTTTTTAATCTTGGAAATGAATTCGCTATTAATATCTTTTTGATATGGCGCTCCAGCATTACCATAAATTAAGAATCTATTATCTTCCGACAAAAGTTCCATTCCTTCGGGAAGAGTAGGAATATCCATTTCATTTTCAGCTTTAGAAATAATGATATATTGTCCAGAAAAATGAAGACTATTAGTGGTTCTAATATATTTACCAATAAATGTTGTTCTTCTTCCACGACCTTTAGGTCCAACATATAATCCAAGATCACCAACCATGAAATCTCGACCATTATACTTTCCATGGACAACACTGCGTGAAACAGAATCAGTTACGCCAGAATAAACTGCGTCACCATAAATATCACCTAAATCAACTTTTTCATCTGGATCAAAAGTCATCTCTTTAAATCTACCATCATCAAAAACATGACGATTAATCGCCGCGCATGCAGGGGTGATATAATCACCTTTTGTATCGATTCGTTTAGTTCTTTTGTTGATAACTGCGGTAACAATCAAAACTAAGATAGCTAGAACAAGCAATGAAATACCAATAGCGAGAAACACTGTGCTATTGCTCTCATTTCTAGCAAATAAGAAAATTACCGCGGCAAATAAGCATAGCATCATAATCGCGCTAGATATACGGCTTCTTTTTTGGGCTTTTTTTACATCATTGAAAATAGTTAAACGCATCTCTTCAACCATTTCTACATATGGTTTTTCATTTGGTTGTTTTAAGTCGATGAGTTTATTTTTCTTTTCTTCGTTATCTTGGGGAAGACTCTCTTCTTCCTTGGTTTCGTTTTCGTTAATAATTTGTTCTTTTTGTTCTTCTTCTAAATACATAAATATTCCTCGTTGCTAATAAATATAGCATATTTTATTAGAAACGGATAGCAAACAATTAGACACCTTGTAGTTTATTCATCTTATTGTTGTAGCGAACCACATATTTAAAAAGAATAAGAATGATTAAGAAAGGCACCAAACCAGAAAGAGGGATATAAGTTAAATTGTATAAAAGAGCACTTTGGAAGGTGTAATTGTAATTGATAATTGAAGATAATGTGGAACCAGCAAATCTAACGAACGTCGCCAAAAAGCAGCCAACAAAAAGGAAAATACTGATTCTAATATTAACCTTCTCTTCTTTTGTTAAAATGAATTTTCTAAAGATTGACAAGAAAATAATAGAACCAAATCCAACTAAATAATCTAATGGATAAAACATAAAGCCATATCCATCTGTGAAACATGTAAGAAGGCCATATATAATACCGCCAGCAATAAAGCTATAAAAAGCATTTCTTCTTAAGGCAATAAGAAATAAGGGAAGGAACTGCAAATTAAAAGAACCAGCTCCTGGAATTAAATCAATCTTAATAAAATTAAGAACGAATGCTGTTGCAATTAAAACTCCATCTTCGCTCATCATACGGACAGTATAAGTATTCTTCAAAGAAGATATAACCAAACATCCTCCGACGCATAAAGCTAAGAGAAATACAATCCAACCAGTAGCTATTTCAAAAGATGCAGAATAGAAGTTTTCAAGCCCAGCATTAGAAAAAATCTCACGCACAAAGAACATTAATATAAATGCCATAAAGAAAGAGAATCCCGCTATGACATCTGCGTCTTTCATCTTTTTCGATAAAGAAGCAAAAACAATTCCGACAAAGGTTAAAGAAAGAACTAGATAAACGACCCAAAGTTCTCTTGAATATGACTCTATCAATTCAACGATACTAATAAAATATTCGCTCTTCACCCCATCGATCTTTAACTTAAAAGAAAGGAATGGATTAAAGAAACAAAGTAAGGCAAGTGTTCCCATCATAGGAATCAAAATATGGGCATTTTGCTCAAAAAATAAGTTAAAAACCCACTTTTTTTGTTTTTTTTCTTTCATAAAATAAAACCTCCTGTGGCGGAGGACAAAACAAATTTTCCTACGCCAGCATTATCTGGATCAGGTACGGTCGATTCGAAGAAGAATCCTCTCAGCCAAGTTCGCTTAGCTCCCGATAAATACTATATTACAATTCTTAAATTTTTACTATCTTATTTCTTACTCCAATCTATAGGCGAAACATTATTAGCAATGAGAAAATCGTTACACTTTTTAAAATGGTTATTACCAAACCATCCTCCTCTATTCGCGGATAAAGGAGAAGGGTGAACAGATTCTAAGACCAAATGATGAGGATTATTGATAAACTTTTTAAGTTTCCTAGAAGAACTTCCCCAGAGCATAAATACCATCGGCTGATTATGTTTATCGAGTTCATTTAAAACATCTTCAAAGAATAAACGATATTCAATAATATCGTGACTCATTGGTTGAGCTTCTCTTACACTTAAAATGGAGTTCAATAACAAGACACCTTGTTTAGCCCATAAAGATAAATCACCTTCGTTTTTATTAAGGGTGATATGATATTCATCTTCTATTTCCTTATATATATTAATTAAAGAGGGTGGGACTTTAATTCCTTTTTTCACTGAAAAAGATAATCCCATAGCCTGATTAACCTCGTGATAAGGGTCTTGACCAATAATAACAACTTTAACCTCTTTTAGTGGTGTTAGTTTAAAAGCAGTGAACATTTCTAAACGAGGTGGAAAAATGCGGTGATTCTTGTATTCTTCATCAAGAAATCTGTGAAGTATAATACAATAATCTTTGTTCTTAATGCTTTCAAAAAACTCTGTCCAGGTTTCCATAAGTATAAAAATGATATCATTTTTTTCTTCTTTATAAAACTAGACTACGATAAGATTGTTATATGAAAATCTTATGGGTATTTAATCATCCGGCCCCTTACAAAGTAAGAGTCTTCAATGAACTAGCTAAATATTTGGACCTTGATGTTTTCTTTGAAAGGACAAAAGCTAAAGATCGTCCAGATGATTTTTATTATCTAAACGAATATAACTTCTCAGTACACTTTGGTAAGAAAGGTTATTTTGGTAATGAAAATTGCTGTTCTAGCGAATTAAAAAAGTATATTGCAAACAATTATAAAACATATGATTTGATTATCATGAATGGCTTCTCGAAGATCAGCGAAATAAAAGCTATTCGTTATATGAACAAAAAGCATATAGGTTTTGCTTTTTATATCAATGGCGGTATCACTCATAAAGAGAGCGGCTTTAAAAGAAGGTTTAAAAGAAAACTATTGAAGAATGTTCAATATGCTTTTTCTCCTGCGATAGAGGCTGATAGTTATCTTAAACAATATCTCTCTGATGACTGTCATATTTATCATTACCCATATAGCACTATCCTAGATAAAGAAGTAATTCCTTATCCTGTGGATAGTAATGAAAAAAGACTAATTAGAGAAGAATATAATCTTCCTTTAGATAAGAGAATATTTGTTAACTACTCACAATTCATTGAAAGAAAAAACAACATTCAATTAATGAATATATTTAAAGATGTTGACGCTCATCTTTTATTAATTGGTTCAGGAGAGTTAGAAAACGAATATAAAAGATATATTCAGGATAATAACTTCAAGAATGTCACACTAATGCCGTTTAAGGCAAAAGATGAACTGTTTAAAATTTTAAGAGGCTGTGATTTCCATATTACATTAAGTAAAGAGGATATCTATGGTCATACAATTAACGAAGCTTTTGCTAATGGTCTACCAGTAATAGCGAGCAATAAAATAATTGGAGCCAAACATCTTATTAAAGAAAATGAAAATGGCTATCTTGTTTTTTTAGATGATGAGGAACAAATTAAAACCGCTATAAGTAAGATTGACGTAAATATGGCTGAAGCGGCTATTAAAACCGCAAAAGAAAACACTATTGAAAAATCAATCGAAGTCCACTTAAATATATTTAAGGAAATAATAAAATGAAGATAATTTATATTACGACATCTTTATGTGAAGACGATTATCCAGACTTTCAAAAGCTTTGGAAAATTCCTTTAAATTCATCTAATCAAAATTTCCATAACAAAGTTATAAGGGCTTTAGGAAAATATCATCATGTTGATGTTCTATCATTACGTCCTTTTTCTATTACTAAGTGTGGGTTAACTAGATTATATAGGGCAAAAACAATAAAAGATAATGTTACATATCACTATTTAAAAGTTACTCCTTATCGTTTATTTAGGAATGTTTCATTTAAAAGACAAGCCTCTAAACTAATCAAGAGCCTATCCTTGGAAGATACAATAATATTAACAGATACAATAAATCCAAAGACTATTGCTTTGGCTAATAAAATCAAAAAGAAATACCATCTTCCAGTAGTCGGTTTATGTACAGATTCTCCAAGTAATATTTCGGGTACTTCAAGAAATTATACGCTCTATTTGTTTAATCAAAGCAAGAACTTAGATGGATATATTTCTCTAACAAAAGAACTCAATGATTTATTTAATGCTAGCCAAAAACCTTCTTTAATTGTGGAGGGTATTGTTGAAGAAAAATTGCCAGAAAGAATAGACAACAAGTATGGGAAATATTTCTTCCTTGGTGGAGCATTGATGAAACGTTATGGTGTTTACGATTTAATCAATTCTTTCAAAAAACTCCCGCAAAAGGACATAAATTTACTCATTTGTGGTCATCATTATGACGAAGAAACATTAAAGAAAACTATTGGGGGAGATAAACGCATCCACTTCTTGAAATGTCTTATCAACAAAGAAGTGCTGAAGTTAGAAATGAATGCTTTAGCCAATATTAATCCTCGCCCTTATTCTGAAGATTTAGATCGCTTTTCTATACCTAGCAAAACCTTGGAATATCTAAGAAGTGGGCAGCCAGTCATTTCTGTTAAGAATAGTAAACTCATGAAGAAATTCCCTGAAGAAATCATTTGGGCTAAATCTAGCCAAGTGGAAGATCTTTATTTTGCTTTAAATCACTGTTTAGAGCTCACTCAAGAAGAAAGAAAAGCCTTAGGTGAAAAAGGTAAAGAAAAAGTGCTTAAACTATATTCGTTAAGCACCGTTGGGAAACAAATTAGTGAATTCCTAGCTTCTAATATTATTAAGTAATTCTCTTTCAATCTTATCAACAACTTTTTTACAAGTTAAATTATCTTCAAAATAGGTTAGATTATTCTGACCCATTTTTTCTTTTTGTGACTTATTTAAATGAGTAAATTCTTTAATTGTTCTCGCTAAATCTAACGGATTATCACTAGAGAACAAACCACCTTGAGATTCTCTAAGAATCATTTCTCCATCTCCTTCTAATACCGCAATTATTGGTTTAGCAAAAGACATAGACATCACTAATTTATTAGGAATGGTCTTTCCAATCGCGCCTTCTCCTTTTAAAGAGACATATAAAGCATCGGCTCCTTTAAAATAGGCGCTGGCTTCACTAGCAATCATTGGCCCATGATAAATGACTGTATCTTCAAGATGATACTCATCAATTAAATCTTTAAGTTTATTTTCCATTGGTCCCATACCGATTATATGGAATTTAATTTTTTCATCCCTCAAAAGATTCATAGCTTTAGGAATCAAAGGAATGAGCTGTATTGTTCCTAAATTACCGCAATACAAAATATTGCAGTAATCTTTATCAAATTCAAAAGAAGCAATATCGCTTTTTTCCACTAATGAAGGTTGAGGAATATAACAATATTTTTTGTCAGGAAACTTTAAAACATTCTTGAAATAATCTTCGTAAGAAGGAGAACCTAATAAAACTTCATCTACGGGTTCATATAAGTCATGGCTCCACTTATATAAAATTTTATAGAAAATGGATTTTCTTTTAACTGCTCCAGTAATGGTTGCGGATTCAGGCCAAAGATCAACACAATGGACAACGTGAGGGACATTATATTTCTTTTTGTATAAGTCTCCAGCGGACAAGATAGTCACAGGAGAAAGAGACATAGAATACACAATATCATACTTAATTCGGCACTTTTTTACCCATTTTTTAGAATTTTTCCAAAATGATAAGTAGTTGGAAATGATAGATAAACGTGAATGTTTTCTAGCTTTTAATTTGACACGGTGAACATTGACACCATTAATTTTTTCTTCTTTAACTTTTTTATATTCAGGAATAATAAAGCCATACCCATAATTTGGTTTACCAGTTAAAACGTCCACTTCATGTCCACGTTTAACTAATTCCTCGGCGATTTTATAAATCACGAAGTTTTCTGGATAATAGAATTGACAGACAATTAAAATCTTCATAGCAATCATTATATAGTAATGCGATTAATAAATAATAAAACTTTTGTTTTACGTGCAAAAAAAATATAATGATACACATGAACGATAATATTCGCACTAACGTTATTGTTAATATCGTTAGAACTGTGGTTCTGACATTCTTATCATTCATTACTTTCCCATGGGTTTGTCGTTATTTGTCCGAAGGGGCTGTCGGTACTTACACATGGGCTAATACTTTTGTTGCTTATTTTTTAATTTTGGCTAAAGTTGGTTTACCCAATCTAGCTGTTAGAGAATGCGTCAAAGTACGTGATGACAAAGAAAAATTATCAAACAAGGTTCAACTCTTCTTTTTAATTCAATTAATCACTACTTTAATTTCTTTCGCTTTAATGTGTACGGTTGTTTTTTCCGTTCCACAGTTAAGACAAGAATCATCTTTGATATTTATTCTTTCTATTAACTTCTTGGCTGGAGTTTTCTCTTTTGAATGGGTATATATTGCTTTAGAAAAGCAATTCTACATGTCTGTTCGTAGCATCGCTACATTAACAATAACCGCCATCCTTATTATCGCTTTCGTAAATACTCCAGAAGATATTTATATCTATGCTTTTATTGCTATTCTTACAACCGTCATTACCACTGTTTGTAATGTGTTTTATATACATCGTTATGTTTCTTTTAAGAAAACACTTCCATACTCTTTTAAGGAATTCATAAAACCATTATCCATACTTTGTACATTATCTTTACTAGTGTCGTTTTATAATCAAACAGACACCTTTATTCTCGGTTTTATTGATGAAGAAAAAATACAAGTAGCTAGCTACTCTGTTGGTATTAAAGGTATTGATATCATTATTGGTATTATCACAGCCTTATCTACTGTATTTATCCCTCGAAGCGCTTATTACTATAGCAAAGAAGATAAACGCTTTTTCCATAACAACAATAAATATGCGATCAACATCGCACTATTCATTATTCTCCCTGCTATTGTTACGATGACAATATTAGCAAAGGAAATTTGCGGATTAATCTCTGGTAGTTACGACTTCAGTCAAACTAGTGCTGAATATTTTTCCGCTCCATATATTTTAATGATTCTTTCTCCAATGATGATTACATACTCTTTAGCGGACATCATTTATGGTGATATTTTGCTTCCAACCAAAAAAGAGAAATATTATCTCATTGCCATTGGTCTAGGGACAGTTTTAAATATTGCCTTATCAATTATTCTTGGAAGAAACTTTGTTTATAACGGTGTTCATATGCCCGCTATCGGTGTGGCTATTGGGACTGTTGTTACCGATATCACCATTTTTATCTTCTTAGTTAGCATTACATGGAAATACAGTGGCCGCGCTATTTTTAACAAAAATACATTAAAGCTAATCATTGCTAATCTAGTTCTAGTGGGAACATCTTTTGCTTTATATTTCCCACTACAAGCATTATGGAAGACGATGAATCTAGAAACAGGTTTATCTTATATCTTGCAAATGAGCATTATTGTCATTATCGATGCTATTATCTACATCATCACATGTGCTTTATTAAAAGAGGACTTAGTCTATTCATTTATTAGAAAGAAGAAGGGAAACAACAATGAGCAATCCGAACCTGAAAGAGAATAAATTTAAACGTGCCTTAGTAGCCCCTTTCCGTAATATCGTAAAAGGTATATCTAAAACTGCATACGTTAAATATCAATACAAATATATCACCCATCATAAATTAGATTTGACTAATCCAACCCGCTACACAGAGAAGCTTCAATATCTTCGTTTATTTGTCTATCCTCATGATGACTTAGTAAGCCAATGTGCAGGAAGAGTAGGTCTAAGAGAATATGCGAAAAAAAAGGGATTTTGTGATAAATTAATCCCAATTTACGGTGTTTTTGATAGTTTTGATGAAATTGATTTTGATAAACTTCCAGATCAATTTGTCATGAAATGTTCCCATGCATGCGCTTTCAATTATATTTGCAAAGATAAAAGCAAAATCGATAAAAAAGCATTAAAAAAGAAATTTGATAAATGGCTTAAAACTAATTACGGAAAGAAGACTGTGGAGCTTCACTACGCCAAAATCAAACCACAAATAATTATTGAAAAATATCTAGTAGAGGAAGGTCAGCCGCTTCCAGTTGAATATAAGATTCACGTATTTAACGGTAAAGCTCGTTCTTTATATGTTGTTACTTCCCGTGGAGTCGATATTCGTTATAACAATTATTATATTGATTGGACTCCATTTGATGGCTCTCAATTTAATGGCTGGAAGAAAACTGATTATCCATTAGAAAAGCCACCTCACTATAACGATATGGTAGAGATGGCGGAAATACTAGCTAAGCCTTTTCCTTTTGTGCGTGTTGATTTATATAACATCAAAGGAAAGATCTATCTTTCGGAGATGACATTCACTCCGGCAAAAGGAACACTTATTTTAGATGATGATAAATGTGACTTTGAAATGGGTGAATGGCTTGATATTAGTAAAAATACTAATGCCAAGTAGAATTCGCTAAATAAAATTCATATAGCCATAAGGCATGGCCATAAACTTTTTCAGAAGTATTTTTATCTAGACCTTCGAGGTCTTCCATTTTGTGATTATATTTTTCGGTGACGTCTTCTTCGCCATTTTTAATTGATTTAATCTTATAGGAAATAGAAACGCCTTTGCATAAAGATAAGTTAATCTTATCTCCTAATTCAAAGCCAAAGAAAACAAAGTCAAGTTGGTTGCACTTTCTTTCTTCAATATCATAAGAACAAGAGATACAACTATACTTATTGTTCTCAAGAAGATAAAAATCAATATTCAAAGTGACTTCACATGATAGATTTTCTTTAGGATAACGTTCATTAGCGTTATATTGCTTAAAAGACTTATCACGAATGTCACCAATCGCACTTTGGAATGAAAGAATCAAATAATCGGGTCTTTGACGACATTGCTTTTCAAATTTCATATCAAAGCCATCTTCATCAATTTGTATACGAGCTTTTTCATTATGACTTCCACATTCCCACCAGCCATCAAAAAGTTTGGAATTCATCCCATATTCAAAAGAATCATCGATTTGAATCATGGAAATAGTTTTATCAAACAAATGCTTATAAACACTTTGGTCAGGATCAGACAAATAACGAGTGTAATGAGGATTGCTTAAAGAGGTGAAGACATAATTATCTTCTTGGTCTAACTTAATCTCTTTCCTACTTGCCCCTTTAAAATCATCAACTTTAGTGCGGACATAGTTTTCAGAATAATAAATCGAATTGTAATCGTTCGAATTATAGAGTTCCTTTAAACGATATCCACAAGAAGTAACAAGCAAGCTAGAAAGAACTAATAAACACTTAGAAACTGATTTCATCATTGTCTCCTCCTTTGCTCATTATTGTAGATTCAATTGGCGCTTCGTTTTTAACCACTTCACTAGTTAAAGGAAGAACATTCATATAACCAACTAGAATCAATGAAATAATAAATAAGTTATTTGTGTAGAATGGGAACAAATCACTCTTGAAAATCATCAATGACATATCATAGGCAACGAATGAGTAGATGAAGAATCCGCTAATAAAAGCAGTAATTACAGCCTTATTTTCAATTAAATCGCGGCTATTTTTGCAATATTTATAAATTGAATAAATAATAAATCCAACAACAATAATCAGGAATAAAAGTCCAATTGTACCAGAAGTCAAAATAGTATCAAAGAAGAATGAATTAGTATTTGAGATTGCTTCCACATGGTAATATTCATAAAAATCATAGGTATTGGTATAACCTTCAATCGGGCCTGTCATAATACCATTTAATTTAAATTTTGAGAAAAGTCCATCAGCGGCTATATTGTAATTTAGAGCCAGTCTATTACCATTAAAGACACGATTTAAAAAGCCGTTACCGCTAATAAGATCTTGAATAAATTTAATAGGAGAGCCAGCAATCGCTTGAGCGTTCAATAAGAAGACCAATACGACTAATCCCGTAATAGCGCCCATAATAATGAAAATGATTCTTGTATATTTAAGGTCAAGAACCTTCTTCGCTGTTAATAAAATCAGAACATAGATATAAATAAGTAAGGCTAAAATAATAGCCATAAATTTAGTAATGGAAAAAAGAATACTAATAAAGGCTAAACCAGTTAAACAAGCGTAAGTGATAAATAATTTCTTATTATCTTTATATTTAATAAAGAAAAGGAAAATGCCAGACACTAAAAGAATAATAGGATACATCAAATAATACTCTATACTCACTTCTTGGAATCTAAAGCCAATTAAAGCATAAGCCATATTACCTACTGAGATTTCAACAATCTCACCATTATAGAATAAATATTTATCCGCATATCTAAGTGTATGGAAAGGGGAGAATTGAATCATCGTCCCGATGAAATTGATAAATGTATAAACTCCAATCGCCACAAAGATAACTAATAAAGCTTGGGAAATCTTAAAGTTCTTTTCATGGGCTAATAAATATCCACAACAAGGGAATACCGCTAATCCTATCGGAACAAAAGCGGATAATCCACCAGAAAGAGAATAATTCACATCCTTATTAAAGTTAGAGATAACGCAAAATAGCCCGAAGGCTAATATTGGTATTAAGAAGAATGCAAATGTTGGATAGCCTTCTTTTTTAATTTCGACCCAAGTTACTAAAAGTAAAAGAACGAAAAGTACCGCACTAATCGAGGTATACAAGATAAAGGAATTCCCTAAAGAAAAAGAAATAATTGCGATTATTTCTAAAGCTAAGAAAGAGATAACCTTACCATACTTAGAGAAATCAAGTTTTGATTTCTTTTCTATTTGTTCATTATTTTCCATATCACTATTATCTACTAGATAGAAGTTTTTATAAAGAAAAACCGGTTATTTTCTAACCGGTATCCTATAAATATTCTAATGTTTATTCGTCGATATCAAAGATGGAGAGATCAAAGTCATCAAAGCCAGTTTCTAAATATTGTTCGGCTTCTTGATAAGCTTCTAAAATTTGAATTTCTTCGTTTTCTAATTCTTGGTTACGATCTTTTGGTCCATTAATCAACATATTGGTATCTCTCCGTAAATTTAATATATGACTTAGTTTCAATCCCCTAAATCATTGCCAATAATCTACCACAATTAATCTTTTACTCACAAGCACTTTTTTCTATTTTTTAGACAGTGTATAGTTTTATCTTTTTTACTTCTTTTTTGAAGGTTAAGAAAACATATTTCACTACAAAGTAGTGATAGTCACTATTTTTATATTTTTCAGCAAATATTATTTTTCAACATTTTTTTCATATTTTTGACTATTTGTAGTATGATAGTTAAACGATGAAGACAAACCGTGATTTAAATGACATATTAACAGATAACCTCATCCACTATCGGAAGGAAAAAGGATTAACACAAATCCAGCTTGCCGAAGAGTTGAATTATTCAGATAAATCTATTTCCAAATGGGAAAGAGGAGAGGGTTTACCTGATGTTCTTGTTTTAAAACAGCTTGCAACTTTCTATGGTATTGAGGTTGATGATTTCTTTAAGGAAGAAAAAAAGAAAATTGTTTCTCCATATACCAAAAGAAGAGATCATATTTTCATTGGTCTACTTTCCATTGGAGTAACTTGGATTGTCACTACTTTAGTTTTCTTTTTAATTCAAACATTTACTAGTTGGGATTATTCTTGGCTCATCTTTATTTATGGAATTATGGCTACATGTATCGTCTCTGTCACATTCGCTTGTATTTTTTGGAGTCGTATTTGGTTTTTAATCACAGTTTCCTGTTTAGTTTGGTCAACAGTTCTCTCATTACATTTATCCTTATTATTATTAACATCATTAAAAGATGTCGTCTTCATCTACTTTATAGGCATAGCCTGTCAGATAAGCGCTGTAGTTTGGTATTTATATTTAATTTATCTTAAAGATAAAAAATGATTGGGCTCTTTTCCCAATCATTTTTATTTCACTCCGCCATCATTGATATATAAGATACCAAGTGTCTTAGGTCCACAGTGGCTAGTAATTGTCGCAGCAGCGGTTGTTTCAATGATGTTTTTAAATCCTCTTTCTCTTAATATCTTTTTGGCTTCAATAACCATATCTTCACTAGCGTGGCTATGGGTAACGAAGACTATAGAAAGATCTGGATTATCAAATTCTTCTAAAGTATCCAAACAATAATCTCTAACAACAGGAGTATTACGCCCATGGTATCTCTTTCCAGGGATCATCTTACCATCACGTAAAACGATTTGTGGTTTGATTCTAAATAAGGCTCCGGCAAATTTTTGTAAGCCAGTGCAACGTCCGCCTTTATAAAGATATTTCATCGTGTTAACAACGAAACTAACTTGAAGAAATTCCCTGCGTTTCTCCATTAATTTTACGATTTCTTCAGGTTCTTTACCTTCTTTTGCTAACTGACGAGCATAAATACAAAGAAGGGCAATTCCAGTAGATAAAGAGTGAGAATCAACAACATAAACATCATCTAATCTCTTTGATGCTTCAATCGCATTTTCGCAAGAAGAAGAAATGCCAGAAGATAAGCAAACATGAATAACAGCATCGTATTCTTTTCTTAATTCTTTAAAATATTCCTCATATTGGAATTCATTAACCGCACTTGTCTTAGGAAGAAGTCCAGTTTTATCAACATAATCAAAGATATCTTGAGGAGTAATTTCTCCATCAGGTGCATCTCTTTCACCTAATAAAACGTGAAATGGGATGACATGAATGTCATATTCATCGAGGATCTTCTTTGGAACATCGATTGTGGTTTCGGCAGAAATAGCAATTTTTTTCATAAACAAATCTCTTATACATTATACCTTATAATATCTTGTTTGCTAAACATATTATAAGTTCATTCATATCATAATCCCAAATGGGAAAAGAGAAAACAAAAACCCGTCCTTAACGAACGGGAAACACTCGATTGGTGGAGCCGACGGTATCGAAACCGTGTCCGAGGATGACTCTTCAATAATGTCTACAGTTTAGACGATAATTGAGCTTCATATGCTTTCGCTTATCGACTCACTCCAGCATACTAGATTAACTTCATTTCATGAATGAGTAACAAATCCACTCCCATTCACTATCCTTTTGTTATGACACCTATTCCAAGCGTGAAAGGCTAAAACCTTGGTAGATGTTCTGCCCAGCCTAGTGGTTGGACTCTAACGTCGAGTGCTGATTAAGCAGCGCAGAATGCTTGAGCACGAGGTGCTCTCATATAACTGTTGTCAGTTATTTTTGTTTGATAGTTAGCGTTATCAGCGCACTGCAACTAAAGCCTAGCCGATCCCCGTCGAATCCAATACGACCCCATAAATAATAGGCGGGATTATTTTATATCTATTTTTCACTTCTCTACAACCTTTATTTGTACGAATGTACGAGCGCACACGCAATTTTATTTGTAAAAAGATTATTCTTCACTTAAAATATACAAGCAAAAAGGTAAGTGAGTATTATGGCAAAACAAAATGTAAAAATATCAAAAGCTAATAAAAAACCTTCAACCATGATGATTGGTATAGCTAAATTCTTCAAGAGTTTGTTCTCTAACCAAGCCGCAATTGAAGCAAGTAAAACTAGTAAATGGTGGACGATTGTTATCTTTATATTAATCGCGGCCATGTTACCAGTTATTCCTTTAACTGTTTCTGCAGCAAAGGTTGATGGTTCAAACTATTTAGGAACTAATCTTCAAGGAATGGACACTCAATTAACATTAGCGAGCGAATATTTCCAAGAGAATAAACAAGACTTTGTTATTGGTGAAGATCAAGAACTCCACTACTTAGATGAAGGAGAAGATGTTTCCGCTTCATTTAAAGATCAAGAAGAGTATGCTGATTATTCTATTTATAGAAACATTGGCCACGTCTCTGGTCAAATCGAATTAGAAGTATTTTATACTTCCGACACTAGAGAAGAAGTTAAACACTTAGTTAATTATTTAACTAGTGATAGCTATATCATGGTTAAGCATTCTACCGAAATCAAAGGCAAAGATTCTGATGTCCCTGCTCATGATACATATCATCCTTCCTTTATGATTCTTGCTAAGCATGGTTTATACATCTATATTTATCAAAATGATTCATTAACATTAAGTGCTTATACCAACTTTACTTCTGATTGGAAGAATGTGAAAAAAGGAACAAGCATTATCGACTTTACTTTAGATGTTGATTCAAAATTAGTTAAAGGAAGCACAAAATATTATGAAGCCGTCTTTGATAATTGGTCTGTTATCGTAGATAAATCTTATGAAACTTCTAAGGGTGAAAATGTCTTAAGATCAACATTCATCTATTTAGGTATCTATTTAGCCTTAGTCTTATTTATGGGCTTAATGATCTTCTTATTAACAAGGGGAAAGAAGAATATCTTCAACTATCTCAAGTTCTGGGATTGCTTAAAGATTACCGCATGGGCAAGCTTATGCCCCGCTATCTTAGCGATGATCTTAGGCTTCTTACTTGCAAGTTATGCTGTCATGTTCTTCATCATCTTACTTGGCTTAAGAATGATGTGGCTCTCTATGAAGCAATTAAGACCTTATTAAGAAAGAAAAAAACGAATTCGCTGGAATTCGTTTTTTAATCACCATAATCCGAACCACGTGATTTATCTTCTACGAAGATATGAAGTGGGTCAGTCACATCAGTTATTTCTAAGAATATATATGAATCATCAACTTCTGTTTGTGGATATTCAAATGTTCCCACAAAGACGATTCTTTTGTTCTTCTTTGTTAAACGTATCATCTCGTCGATAATCCTATGATATTGCTCTTTATGTAAATCCTTAAATCCTTGTAGTTGGGTATAAAAAACAGGCTCTAAATAAAAGCACTCTCCACTAGGTAAAACGAACATAGGACAAAATGGATTCTTTTCATCTACTTCCATTTTTAGATGAGCGAATTCTTCGTATTTCATTTATGGTAAACCTCATTTCTATTAATCTTAAAAGCTCGATAAATCTGTTCTAATAATATCAAGCGTGTCATTTGATGAAGGAAAGTCATCTCGGATAAAGACAAAGAGTCATTGGCCCTCTTTTTAAGTTCATCACTAAGTCCATAAGAACCCCCAATGACGAAAGTAACTTTAGAGCCACCTAAATCAAGTTTTTTACTCAAAAAAGTCGCAAATTCAGGACTTTTATATTGTTTTTTATCTAAATCAAGGCTAATTAAATAGTCGTTATTTTTCAATAACTTCAATACCTTTTCTCCTTCTTTAAATTTGATTAATTCTATCTCTTTAAGGCTCATATTGTCTTTTGCGGGTTCATCATCTACTTCGATAATTTCAATGTCTGAGTATGGCTTAATTCTTGTAAGATATAAAGCAATGCCATCTTTTAAATATGTTTCTTTAATATGACCAACAGCTATTATTCTAATCTTCATGATGGCCTCCTAAAGTTGATTCCCATTGTTTTAAAGGCACTACTTTATATTTGTCAATATCAACATGGAAATGATTATAGATTCTTCGATAGGCTTTTAAAGCAACTTCAGGAGTATTTGCTTCTTCAGATAAATGAGCTAAATAAATCTCTTTAGTTTTATCACCAATAATTTGCAAAGAAGCAAGGGCAGAATCTTCGTTACATAAATGGCCAACATCAGACATAATTCTTTGTTTCAATTCATAAGTACGGTTAGTCTTTAATAGCATTTTGATATCATGATTTGATTCTAAAATCAAATAATCTGGGTTCTTAGCTAAAGATAAACATCCATCAACAAAAACACCAGTATCAGTCATATAGACAAGCTTTTCATTTTCATCTTCTAAAACATATCCACAAGGATTTGTGGCGTCATGACTAGTTCTTATAGGGGTGATCATAAAGCCTTTAATTCTTATTGGTTTATTAACTTCAAGAACATTTGCTAAAGAAGGAAGCGTTCCTTCTAAGGCATAACAAATCTTAGGAGAAAGGAATCTTAATCCAGAAATATGGTCAGCATGATCATGAGTAAAGAATGCGGCGTCAATATCTTCTAGAGTCAAACCAATTTCGTTTAGCCCTTCAGTAAGCCTTGTTAAAGTGATTCCCATATCAATGAGAATCACAGTGTTATTCGAAACAACTAAAGTGGCATTTCCTTTAGAGCCACTAGCGATATTATTAAAATACATTAGTCGATATTATTTTCTTCAGCGATATTACGCATTTGCTCTTGCCATTCATCGTTTGGCGTATCAAATAAACCAAAAGCCTTATAGAAGAATAAACCAGCAATACCTGTTTGTCCGTTACGGTTTTTCGCGATATTGACTTCAACGTAAGAGGCATCTCCAGGCATTTGATCACCAAGTTCTTTTTCTTTTTGCTCTTTGACAAGTCTAAACTTCTCGGCATCAGATAAATTCTTCATTTTCTTATTTCCAGCTTCGTCTCCATGGCGTTTATTGTAATAATCATCGCGGTACAAAAGCATCACAACGTCAGCGTCCTGCTCAATACTACCTGAATCACGTAAGTCAGATAACATTGGCTTTTTACTATCTCTTTTTTCAACATCACGAGATAATTGAGAAACAACGACAATAGGGACTCTTAAGTCTTTAGCTAAGCCTTTAAGAGCTAAAGAAATCTTACGAACTTCTTCTTGGCGAGAATCCGCTCCACGAGATGAACTACCAGTTGTCACTAAACCAAGATAGTCAACAATAATTAAACCAAGGTCAGGATACTTGGCTTGTAACTGACGAGATTTAGCAATAATATCCATTAAGCGGATATTAGCGGAATCATCAATAAATATAGGAGCGTTACTTAAAACTTTAATCGCTTGAGCGACTTTCGCTCTTTCTTGGCCTAATAAATTACCAGAATTAATCTTCTTTAAAGAAACATGGGATTCCGCTGCAATTAAACGTTTTACTAATAATTCAGATGCCATTTCTAAAGAGAAAATAGCAACAGGAATACCTTTTCTAGTGGCAACCTTAAAAGCAAAGTTAAGTGCTAAAGCAGTTTTACCAACAGAAGGACGGGCGGCCACAATGGTGATTTCACCTTTTTGGAAACCTTGAGTAAATTTATCAATAGGAGTAAAACCGCTTGATAAACCAATTAAATTATCTTCGCTATCACTTGCCACGACATTATCCCAAGATAATTCCACAGCCTTAGCGATTTCTTTGGTGGTTTTAAAAGTGGAGACTCTTCTTTTTTCAGTAGAGTTCTTAAATGCAATTTCACTTTGTTGAACAAAGTCATTAACATCTTCAATCTCATGATTACGATAATTATCATCTATATCTCTAATTGTAATAAGCATTGATCTTAAGACAGATTGGTCTTTAACAATACGGATATAGAACTCTAAAGAAGAAATGGCCACCATTGAATCAGAACAATCTTGCAAATATTTCACTCCACCAACATTTTCTAATTCTTTAATATTCATTAATTCTTCTGTCACAGTTAAAACATCAACCGCTATTTTCTTTTCCGCTAAAGTCTTTAAACAACGGAATAGGATTTGGTGCCTTCCTTCATAGAAGTCACCTTCTTCAAGTTCAGAGATAACGCTATATAAGCAATCTTTAGAGAGTAAAGCAGAGCCAATACATGCCATCTCTGCTTTAGAGTTATGTGGTAAATCTAATGCTGGTTTTTTTGCCATATTATTTGCCCTCCACAATCTGAACTTTGATAATGCCTATAACACCTTTATGAAGTTCAATCTTTAAAGAATAGAAACCAATATGATCAAGTGGTCCTTTATCAACAAATTTTCTTTTATCAATGCTTACGGAATATTGTTTCAACATTTCTTCTTCAATTTGCTTTAATGAAACGTTACCGAAAAGCTTTCCTTCTTTACCAGCTTTAACAGGGAAAACAAGGTTCATATTTTCAAGTCTTTTAGCTAATTCCTGCGCTTCTTTTTTAGCGTTTTCCTCAGCAATTCGCGCATTTTCTTGTTGATTTTCTAAAACTTCAACACTTTTTTTGCTAACCGCAACGGCAAGCTTACGAGGGAATAAAAAGTTCGTCGCGTACCCATCGCTTACTTCAACCGTTTGGTCTTTCTTACCAACGTTTTTAACATCTTTTAATAAAATTACTTTCATATTACATTCTCTCCGAATCCATATCTTCACTGCTCATAGAAGCTTCCTTAAGTGATGTTGCTAAAACCTTAAGTAAAGCTTTCTTGGCTTCTTGTGGTTCAGCTTTTTCAAAAGTTACAGCGGCCATTGAGAAGTGACCACCACCACCTAATTTTTCAGTTAATAATTGCACATTAATAGAGCCATCACTACGAGCTGAAATCTTAACTTCTTTATTAGAAACTCGACCAATAACGAAAGCGGCATGAACACCTTTAAATGTTAAACATGTATTCGCTGCTTTAGAGATTGTCGCTGTATCATAAATTTCATCATTACTTGCGGTTGCCACCACAATACCATATTGTGGGTGTTCTTTATTCACAATAATATCCTCAACAATACGATGCTCTTCAAAATCATCTTTTAAGAAATCATCCGCCAAAGCATTATCGGCACCGAATTCTTTTAGAATTGTTGAAGCTTCAAATGTTCTCATTCCGGTGTTTCTGCTCTTATAGTAAGAGGAATCAAGGAAGATACCGGAAAGCATAATTGTAGCGTATATTGGAGAAAGATTAATACGTGGGTCAATAGATGCAAATCTAATAAATTCCGCGATTAATTCACAGGTTGAAGAAGCTGCTGGGTCAATAACGTTAAATGTATTTTCAATGTAGTCCTCGCCACGTCTATGATGGTCAATAACCACTGTCTTACTTACCTTCTCTAAAACACGAGGCGCCATTGTGCGTTTTGGAACGGAGACATCGACCACCACTAATAACGTATTAGCTGTAATCATATCTTCCGCGTCTTTACTAGTTATAGTAATCTTATCTAATTCTTCCTTTGGAATAGAAGAAATCATCGCGCTACGAGTCTTTGCTTCTGTATTCTTTAGGTCAACAATAATACGAGCGGGTTTTTCTAATCTTTCACAGATAGCCTTAACACCTAAACAGGCGCCCAAAGCATCCATATCCATATCCGCATGCCCCATGATTAAAACTGAAGATGAGGCTTTGATTGAACTAATTAACGAATCAGCATAAACACGAATCTTAACGCGGTTACGTTTTTCTTGAGCTTCGGTCTTACCACCAAAATATTCTTTATCCTGTCCATAAACAGAAACAACCACTTGGTCACCACCACGGGACATAGCGATATCTAAGGCTTCATTAGCTAATTCGTTTAACTTAATAACATCGGGGAAATCATGAGCAATACCAATAGAGATAGTTAAAGGAATGTCTTGTCCAGAAGAGACGTTTCTCACTTTATCAATAACAGAAAAACGATCTGCTTTCATGTTTAAGAATGATTCATAAGTACAAAGCATTGAATAGTTATCGTCTTTAATTCTTCTTAATAATACGCCATATTCTTTAGCATAGCTAAAAATCTCATTCTTCACTCTACTAACAGTATCGTTGAAATCATCTTCACCACGAACAACTTCATCGTAGTTATCAATGGCTAAAGTTCCAATAACAGGGGCTTGTTTTTTGCTATAAGCATAGATGGATTCATATTCAGTGATATCTTTAAAGATATATAAACAAGCTTCCGCTAAGTATTTCACTTCATAGTTATGAGAATTATAAACAATTTTAGTTGTGGTATCTGGGCTTGTGGCGTTTCTAATGCTCTTCAATTCTTCTTTCCATTCAAGAATGTTTCTATCGATGATATCAATATGTCTATCCTTGAACAAATCATTAGTCCAAATAACAACATCCTTATCATCAGTAACCGCTAAACCAATCATCGCAAAGTTATAAGCTTCTTGAACGTCACTACCAATAACTTCAGCAGCTCTTAAATCAGTCTTTTTTCTTAAAGAAGAGATGATCATAATGACAATCCAAAGGAATAAACAATCAACAAAGACCAAACTAAAAGTTGTAGGAACTAAAATTTTCTTAAAATCTTCGTTGTTTGCTAAATCAAGATTAAATAAATTTGCATAATACAAAATTGTAAGCACAATAACGGCTACAAGTTGAATCATAATAATGATGAAAGATGTTAATTTAATACGTTTAATAAGTTTTCCCATAACAAATACCTACGAATTCTATCAATATTCATTATATGGCAAAACCTGTTTATAAATAAACAAGAAACGCATAAAAAATCTATTTAGTTAGAAACCAAATATTAAACAAGTAATATATCCAACAGCGATTGCGGTTAAGAAACAAACAAGAATGATAAGTAAGGTGTTCTTACTTTGCTTAAAATTCTTAATAAGCACCATCATGCCAAGTCCAGAATTAACAAGAAGCCCTGCTAATAAAGCACCAAAAGATAGGTTATTTTGAATAAAGAGTTCACTAATCAATAAAGATGAAGCGCAATTAGGAATTAAACCAATAATAGAGGCAAATAAAGGCGATAAATAGCGATTACTCTTCATAAATGCTGAGAAATTATCTGGTCCAACACCTTCAATAATGAAACCAATTATGAGGTTAATTAATAAAACATATATAAAAATCTCAAGAGAATGAATTAAAGGATGGATAAAGTGTTTATGAAAAGCAGTATTTTCATGATGATGAGTGTGGCACTCTTCATCCTCTTTAACTTCATTAACATCATCCACTATTTGTTTTTGATAAATGATGTCAAATAAAATACCAACAACAAAGCCTATAATAAACTTACTTGCAAGAAGCGGCAAGACCATCAAAACTTTTTTTCCATTTCCACTAGCGAGCAAAGCCAAAACTGCTTCATCACTACAAGAAAGGAATATCGCGGTGATTGTACCGATGGAAATATATTTCTTTAAATATAAGTCGGCACCGAGCACACTAGTTCCGCACTGTGGAATAAGACCAAACATCGCTCCAAAAATAGGACCGCTCTTTTTTCTTTTAACTAAGAAGTTAGCAAACTTATAATCGATGAAAGATAGGACTAAATGAAATATAAAGACGAAAGCAAAGACAATCGCACTATCTTTTAAAGCATCCAATATAATGTCTCTAACTACTTCTCCACTCATAACAAATATTTTAAATAAAATTACAAATAATAGAAATAACCTTTTCGTCTTGTTCGGTCAATTTATCTAAAGATACATTCTTAAAATAAGCGATTTTATCTTCATCACTTTTAATCTTCTTGTCTTTTATTAATGAATTATATTTTGAAAAGACTTCACTCATATAATCAATCGCTTGCACTTTATAATTTGGATTATGTCTTTTCTTATCAACCTTCAAAGTCTTAATATGGGGATTACTAATTCCTTCAACAACCTTTAAAGAAATATCATAAGGAACAACGTTATCATCAATAGAATGGATGAATAGAAGATCATCGTTCGTCTTATTTAAGTAATCAATGTTATTTAGAGTAAAAATATCTCTAGCCACTTTCTTTTCATATTTTAAAGTTCGAGTTAAAACATAATTTGACTTAATAAAAACTTTGTTTAAAGAAGGAATATCTAAGAAACCAGAGATAATAATAGCTTTATGAATAAAATCTAATTTATGAATAACATTTAAAGCGGTAAATCCCCCTAAAGAATGACCCACTAAAACAACATCTTCATTGATATTTAAATGTTTCAATAATTCAATCGCATCATAAGTCGGATAAGATAGAGAACCAAGATACTTGCCTTTAGATTCTCCACATCCTGTATAGTCTAAAGTTAAAACTCTATATCCTTCTTTAGCAAGAAGCATAATCTCTTTCATATAAGCAGTATGTCCAGGGCCAATACCAGGGCAAAAAAGGATAGTGGTCTTCTTTTTATAACCCTCATAATAATAAAAGAAATAATGGATAGAAACTCCACGAGAATTAATAAAAGTAGATTTATCTTGTTTCAGTGAAACAAAATCTAAATATGAATAATAAGGAATACCAACTTCCTTATCGTAACGATGAACAAATTTTTTCTTATATAAATATGAAATTAACCCCATAATTATTTCTCTTTATCAAATAAAAATTCAATTCGTTTAAGATACTTTTCTTCTCTTTTTTTCTTATATCTTTTTGAGCAAACAATTTCTTTTAAATATATTGTCTTATCCGCATTAGAGATAATGCGAGCTTCTTTAGATTTAGGAAAATCAGTAAAATTCACTGGCCACATATGAGATTGGATGGCCTTTTTAACAGAATCATAAATGCCAAAATCTCTTTCTGCATTTCTCGCCGCAACATAAGGATGAGAACCCATATGATGTCTTCTTTTTGATTTATCAATCCGCCAATCATATAAATAATAATCATGAAGGATCGCCGCTAGAAGAATAGTAACAAGATTTCCTTTCTTATGTCTAAGTGCCCTTTTAATTGCAAGTTTTGCTACCTTAAAAGAATGGACATAACAATTAGATCCACGGTGCATAGAAATATCCTTCATCCTTAAGATTCTTTCGTCATGAAGGAATGATTGATAGATATTTTCTAATTCTTGTTTTTTCTTCTCGCTAATAATCATATGTTTGCTTATTATAACAAAACAATAACAAAGGGAATAAATAATAATTAAAAAAACCGCCGAAGCGGTTAATGGTTAAATTGAAGAAAGATAGGCTCTAACGATTTCCTCAACTTCATCAGGATCCTCGCTATCAATAACGTACATCCCTTTAGATGTTGGATAGGGAATAGCCTCTGTTAAACGATATTTAATGAGTGTCTCACTTTTCTTTATAAGAAAACGATTATCGTAAATTCCACCAAATAAAATAGAGTCCTTATAAAGAAGATACTCACCCATCATTTTTTTATAGGTAATACTTGATAGGTTTCTTAATAAATCTAAAACAAAGATAAGGTAGTCTTTAGAGCTAGCCATATAAAAGTCAAACTTAATGAAGTTTCTTTGTTATATCATCCGTGGCTTCAAGGAAAAACATACCAAAGCCATGCTCTCTTAAATAGTCATCAGTAATTTCTGGGAATGTCTTTGAAACTTTCTCCATAATAGGAAATAAGTTATCAAGAAAATCACCAATAGTTTTATTCTCTAACAAAGAATAGATATAGTTAATAACCTCACCGGGTAAATCTAATTTAATCTCGCTTCTAACATACGCGATAAAATCAATATTTTGTCTTCCGTTTTGTTCTTTCTTTTTAATTTGAAACATAAATTCAATCTCCTAAGAACTATTCTACTTTATTTTTCTTATCTCGCTAATAAAAACTTATATCGAATTAAAGCTAGTTAGCGATTGGAATGTGTTGATTTAAGAAGCTTATCGCATAATCGTGTCTTTCTTCAAAAAATGTCTCGATAACATTTACCTTATCAAGAAAGTACTGTTCACTATAATTGTTACTAACAAATCTTTTATAATTGTTAACCATTGGCGTTGCTAATCTAGTCTTCATTTCTTTTAAATAATCATCAACATGTTCAAGAGAAAACACTTGCTCGCCTATTCTGATAAACGTATCTCTAAATAACATTTTGAATTCTTGATTAGCAATTAATTTTGATAAAATCAAACCTAATAAGCAATCTTCTTCTAAAGGACCACTTTTCCAGTGTGAGCTTCTTAAAAATGGATCAACAATCGCACTACATTTAGCGGGTAATATATTTGAAGAATCATCTGTATCAAACATCATAAAATGCCACTTAGAATCATCTTTAGAAGTATCTTTAAATACACGGACATTGTTCCCTGGCCAATCAATATTACCAACATATAGTTGTGTGGACATATACGAAGCAAATTCATCAACATCAATATAACTCTTTGCTAATTCATAATTTGTTTCACTTTCAAAAGTGCGATCTTTAAAAAAATCTACTAGTTCTTCATAAAGATAGAATTTGCTTTCTTCGCCTTCGTCTATTTCATCGTTTTTGATAATTAAAACGTCTTTCTTATTAATGTCAGGATAATGTTCTTGAACATAATTATCAGAATATCTTTCTTGAAGGTTATAGCTTCCCCAGTACTCTCCATTTAAAAATAAGATAACCGGGTGACTTTGTTGAACCGCAAAACCTTCATTAGAAGAAAGGGTTTGGTTTAATGAGTCTCTTAATTTGGTTAATGTGGTATCGCGATATCCGCCACTTCTTAACATCAACGAATGGGCATTTATATTTGAAAAGAAGGTTTTTTGAAAAGTGGAATTCCCATCATATTCTTTTCTTGCATATAAATTAAATGACTTTTGATTGAACGCTCTAGACCAGCCTCCATGGATACGAATACCGATATTTTGTTCTAGTTCTAGATCTCCAAATTCATTAAAATACTTGAAATTTGCGGCTCTTTCCCACTCTTTTCCTTTTTGATTGTAATTTGCCGGATATGTTTCTGGGTATCCTTCATGAGGAGATTCATCATAAATTTTCCCGGTAACATATATTCCTTTTTCGTAGTCGTACAAGTCCTCTTCGCTGACGTTCATTGTGATGATAGGAATACTTGAATAACCTAATTTGTTTTGATAACCAACAAAGTAATTGTATTCATATACTTTTGTTCTTTCTTGACTAGTTTTGTTTATCGCTATAGCTTTGACAATTTGGCACTTATCTATTAGCTCTTGAGGATAATAAACATCTAATGATGAAATACCTTGCTTCATAGAATAATAGTTTTCTTTATAGGATACATCCTCAATATAAATTGGTTCATTATATAACAAAGAGTTTTCATCAGGAATTGTGTTATCTAAGGAGTAATAAATGTCAAATCCCCTAGGGGCATTTAATTCCAAATAAAATGGTTCATTATAAAAACCACTTTCTTGACTAGCAACGATATTCCCTTTTCTTTTTATTTCTTGATAGATAGCAATATACTCAGTATCTTTTGACGCTACTTCAATTTCTTTATCCCAACCAATAAAATCATAGTCAAAAGAGTCATCACTAAGTTTTGTTGGCTCATCTCCATCATAAGAAGGTAACAAACCTTCTTCAACTCTATCTATTTCAAGCACACTACGATCATAATTTAGCCATGAAATGGTAAAATAGTTCTGTTTAGATTTACATGAACATAGTGAAATCAATACTGATGTTGCTAAAAATACACTTTTTATTCTCATGTATTCATTATACTTTTTTGTCTTAATGAATAAAATAACAGCAACCTATCGCAATAGAAAAAAGCCGTCCGTTATGGGCGACTTAATTTACATTGATTTAGCCCAAATTCAAGGCCTAACCATATGCTTCGACTAACTGCCTTGCGAGGAAAGTCATTTTTAGCCAAACGAGGCAAATCGCGACTGCCCTGCTACAAAAGTGTCGTTGTCTAAGACGATCCATTCAATTTTGTCTAAAGCCGCCTATCTAAATCATATCGTGAAGTGTTGAGTTTGCGAGCGGGCATTTCAGCTTTCCTTTTGCTGTTGAAGGCGGAGTGCGTGGGGAGTAGAGAGAGTAAGAAATAATCTAGTGTTAGTAGATCTTCTTTAGTGTCAAACATATTAAGTTTGTGTGCTTAAGATTAATGTTTGTGAGTAAGTTATCTGTGTTAATTATTGAATAGAGATTGTTAGCGCTAGAAAAATGCGTTTTTTTATTTTCTCATGTTTTTTAGAATGAATCGTATTAAATCAATAATTTCTTGAATTACGAAGTTAAAAGTTATATAACTTTAGATACTTTGTTTATTTGTTTAGGAGAGTGAATATTATGAAAATTAGAAATATCATTGCTACTTCGTTATTAGGGCTCATATCTATTGCTGGATTATCTTCTTTACGTATCAACAAGACTAATAAACCAGTTATCGCTAAAGCAGAAGATGAAGTGACCATGAAAAGAACCTATGTCGGAGTTGATCAATATGGAGCAATGGAAAATGCTGATCAATATTTAAATGCTGAAGGAGTTAAGGCGGTTGTTTGGTGTTTTACTGGAGATTTTAGTTATACCGAATCAAACGGAGAATTGTTTGATATCACTGTGATTGGTCCTCGACTTGGAATTACTGAATTACCAGTTAATCTTCCAAAAAGTAGAATCTTTAGAACTCCTATTTCCACTCCAGCAGGAATCACATCTCTAGATGGTGTCACCATTTATAATATGTGTAAAGAAGATATAGTTAGAAATCTATCCGATAGTCCAAACACTATTAGAGTAGACGATTGGGATTATGCTGATTATAACCTCGGCATGAGAGATGAAAAATTTAAATTTATGCCATCAGGCACTACTGTTACTTTAGATCTCACTGAATGCGATATCAATTGGTTAGATGCTGACGCGACACATTATTTTGTAAGCTATTGTTATTTTGATTTCTTATTTAGCTATACATCTATTTTTGTGAAAATGGAATTTGACACTACATTAAATAAATTAGTCGCAACTACCTCTCAAGATATTTGGTGTTCAGGTATTATCTTTACTAGAAACGATCCAAATGGACCTCAATATAGCTGGGATTCAAAATGGAATCAAACCACTAATCAAGATGATGTAGAAAGTTCATGTAACTTCAAAATGTTAGAAGGCAAATTTGGAGATAATTATAACTGTGCCTCAGTAGATGATATTGAGCGTACTGAAATATACGCACAAAAGATGTTAGATAAATTTACTTGTACCGGAGAAACTAGAAGCTTCTCTAACGAAGATTGGGTTTATTTCTTCTTTGATTTACAATATGAATCTTATTCATTTAGAGATTTACTTAAAACCTCAGTGGCTAAAGAAAATTCTACTTATCTTAGAGAAGTAGCCTTATATAGATATGACTATGTAGTTTTCTATAAAGATTATGGCTTATATGATTATATTGATAGAGCTAGCTCTCCAAATAGAGCCTTCTCAGTAAAGAGCACATCCACTAGTAGCGTCTTTTATGATTTCGGTTCTGATAACACTCCATTATTAATTGTTGTTGCCGCTATTGCTACTTTATCTCTAACCACTTTACTTATTATCAAAAAGAAAAAAGTACATAGTATAAATTAGACATAGAACGCGCGGACATCCGTGCGTTTTTTATTGTAATAGATATCCAAATCCGGTGGTTTTTCATAGTCGGGCAGACCGCCCAGACAGCACAAAAAAGCCGCCTTTAGGACGACTTAATTATCTTGATGTTATTCAAACTGATTAATTTAATAATTAGTTGATATATATGTTCCAAGTATGGCCGCATTTTCTACATTTGCAAGTGCAGTAATCTCCTGCATAGCCACGATTATGAGATGTCTTTGTTTCCACACATTCCACATTTACCTGAACTGCTGAAACATCCACCGCCAGAAACCGCTTCTAATTGTTCTTCTGTAAGCTCAATTCCTTCTTCTTTAGCTGATGCTAAAAGACTATCTTGTGATTTGCACACTTTTACTTTTGCGGTTTCTTCTTCGGTTAATTCTTTTAATAATTCTTTTTTATACGGAAAACTTATATTCTAATATTTAAAATTAACCATTATCTCTCCAAGTTTTTCCACATTTCGGACAGGTAATTTCATTACCGTCTTTATCAAATTTACCGTTATATCCACAGAATGGACAATCAAATGGATTGATTTTGTCTCCAATATCTGAAATAACGCTACAAGCACCACCACCACTAATGGTAGAAAGTTGCTCATCAGTTAATTCGATACCTTCTGCTTTTGCTAACGCCAATAATTCATCACTATTATTGCACGCTCTTACTTTAGTGATTTGTTCTTCGCTTAAACCTTTTAATAATTCTTTTTTCATATTTTTTCTTACTCCCTCCATCTAAAGCCGCAACCTTGGCATTCAAATAAATTGCCTTTGCCTTCCACAGCCTTAATATCGTTACATCCACATTCTGGGCAATCAAATGGATTGAAAAAATCTCCAATATCTGAAGCAACACTACAAGCTCCTCCACCGCTAATCGCGTTTAGTTGCTCGTCAGTAAGTTCAATGCCTTCTTCTTTGGCCAAAGCCAAAAGCTCTTCTTGGTTTTTACAAGCTTTAACTCTAGCAATTTGTTCTTCAGTTAAACCTTTTAATAATTCTTGTTTCATGTTCAAAGTACTCCTTTGTTAACCATATCCTAACACACTAGTTGTCACAAAAGTGCCACAAAAAGCCGCACATTATAGACGACTTAATTCATCAAACATAATTGATTTAGCCCAATCTATGAGCCCTTACCGTTCGCTTTCGATTAATGCCCTGTTGAGGAAGCTAAGGCTCCTTAGTCGTCATAGATAAGTTCACTTGGTGTTTCAATAAATATTGAGTTGTCTGAATAATTAATTGTTGCACGTAAAATAATACTAACTAATGACCCATCGAAGCTGATGAATGGGATATTAAACGAAATCTGTGTCTTCTCTTCATTGAGATAAGATAACGTTGTTCTGATAGTCAAACTGTTAAGCGTGACTTTCATCTCGTTATTTTCGGTCTTAAAGATGTAGAATCTATCGGTTGTTTCTCCATAATGATTCCACATATAAGAATCTTCTGTAGGTATTAATGTTTTGTTGACTGCATAACTGGTTTCAACTTCACAATGTTCGCTGAGTTTAAATTCTCTTTCTCCATCTCCTTCTTGGTGATAGAAGGAAACTCTACTTGCCCATAGTTGTCCAAACAACACTAATTGATGATGATCACTATCAACTGCATAGGTACCACAACGAGTGAAGTTATTCTTATCTGGATGAGCTAAATCCATAAAGCAAACTGCACGATAACCCATAGAGCTTGTAGTAATAGACTTGATATACACTTGATTGAAAGCAGCATAATAATCAAATCCCCACGCATAAACATTCTCATAATTATCTGGACTGGTTGTGTAAGTAACGTTATATTCATCTTCGCCGATATCAGTTAAGACCACAGAAACGAATTGCTTATATTTTTTGCCCTTGATTGTAACAAAGTAAGGATATAATCCTTCAACGTATGTGTTAACTTTTGATAAATCAACATGATTTTCATCGATGACAATATTCTCAAACGTTCCATCATAGTACATAAGGTCTACAGACGCCGCTCCACTTTCAAAATATCCTTCAAAGTCAAAACCTGGTTCAATTTCTTTTTTGAAACCATTGTAGACAATTGTTTTAAGATAATTATCTTCGTCATAGACATAGTATGACGCATGGAGTGTGTAGTATTCTTCTAATCTAAAAGATAATTCATGCTCTCCGACAGTGGTAAATGGATGCTCATCTAATTGTAAATGTTGTAAGTCTTTGAAATTAATTGTTCTATAGAACATGGAGCATCCAACATATTCTTGGCATGCTGTTTGATCAAAAGCGTCAATAGATCCCCATCCAATGAAAGAAATATATGACCAAATAAGAACAGCGTTTTCTTCTGGGATAGTTTCATTAGCTTGTTTTCTAACATTATCAGCAGAAACAACACTAAAATGGGATGTTGATCTATAATAACCAAACACGGTAAATGAATGATTGGTTACATGTCCAAAACCTTTGAATGTAAATGATACATGCAAGGTTTGTTCGCCATATTCAACTTTGGTATGTTCAGAATTTTCATGCCAAATATTTAAATCAGTCACAAATGGATCATCTAATCTCACTCCCTCGTAGTGGGTTTTTCCACCAATTGGGGAAGAAAAATTAAATGACATAACTAAGTTATGTAAGTCTAAAGATTGCTCAATTGTTTTATTGTATTCTGCGAAGATATAGTCATTGCCTACTTGAGTACGCTCTAAGGAGTGATCAGGGTCAATATAGCGATACAAATCTCCTGGGTCAGCACCACAGAATGATTGTTTCATGGCTACATTAGAAGCAGTGCGTTCTTGAGGCTCATCAGTTGGGGAAACCAAACAATCATAATAGATTTCACAAGAAGAGAATGAGGCCCCACTACTATTTAACGGTTCAACTCTAAAATATGAAGGCATTAAACCACTAAAATAAACATCTCCGTTGGAGTCTGGTTGTTCTTCATAAACATTGCCTGAATTTTCATGCCAAGAGTATTTAACAAGTAAATTGGAGCCGTTCACAAAGTGAATACAAGTTAAGCCTTTAATTAAACTTCGATAAACATCGGTTTCACCAATCGTGCCAAACCACGCGCCATTACCAAGTACAACTTTTTCGTTATCGTAAGAAACATCATATTGTAGAAATTTGAGTTTACTTCCTCGATATGTATAGACATTAACTACTTTAAATGTGGCGTAGTTATATTCAATTTCTTTGGTGAGTTGTTTATTTTCATAAGATAAATCAATTCGATAAGGAATTTCTTCTGCTTTATTCATAATGGGGTCGTGGTTGCTGCCAGACGCAATAGCAGACACCAAACCACATAATGTTGTAGCGAATAATGCCAATAAGGTTGCTAGTTTTTTCCGTTTCATAAAGTCAATCGCCTCAAATATTGAAATTATTATAGAGCATGTCAGTAGTAAATAGAAAATACATTTCTATCACTTTCTAGAGTTAGCAATTGTTTCATTATACTTATGTAATTGTTCAAACCCATTTTCCATGTTTAGTTTAAAATCCGCTTTCCCCAAAATTGCCCTCCGCCAGTTGTCCAATTTTGCCACGACTACTTCGACGACGGCACGACAAGCTGCCCGACAAAGCTTCGACACGAAGGCCTCCAATTGCTTCACACGCAGTCGTACGAAACGTGCACGCCTTGACGACGCCCGACAGACCGCCCAGACAGCACAAAAAAAGCCGCCACTATGGACGACTTAATTTACATTGATTTAGCCCTAGACTTAGGACTTCTTCATATGCTTCGATTAATGCTTTGTGAGGAAAGCCATTTTTAGCCAACTGAGGCAAATCGCGACTGCCCTCCCCTGCTACAATGAGTTTAATTAGTCTGCAACGAATGGGAGAAGTGCCATTAATCTTGCATTTTTAATTGCGTCGGCTAATTCTTTATAGCGTTTTTGCATCTTTCAATAATGCTTTTAGCAACACTTGAATCTATTTTGTTATTTATAGCAACCTTTATCATATCCTCATCGGTTATATTCTTCCCTTTTCCATTTATAGAAGTTGTGTGCTCGCCATAATACGTTTTACCAGGAGTTATGTCGTATGCAGGGGATAATCTATATGTTTTGTTCGTGCTGTCATAGATGAATGAGAAGTTTTTCGCATGGTCATCTTGATTGTCAATTAGAACATTAAAAACCATTCTTCTATATATTTCTAAAATATCACCATCATTTTTTGTTAATATTCTAGTAAGTTTGATCAATTCATTATAATCAAGGGAAGGGGCTCTGAAATCGACTTCTAAAAGAGCGGCTGCGCTTATCATATGAATCTTTTTTGCGCCATTTCTATCAAATCTTTTAATAAGAAAATATTTACTTCTGCTCTTTGATGTCACAAGTTTAATATCTGGTATATTTATTCCTGCTTTACGAGCAAGGGACATATATTTATATTCAAGTTCAGCAATATTTTTTGGATCAAATCTAGAAGAAAATTTAACAATATAATCTTCGCCATCATATTTAATTAGTGATTTCGGTCTAGCTCCTCCGCTAGAGCCGCCCAATGAATATAATTCATATATATTATCAACTTCTTTAGAATCCAATAAATCGTTGCACTCTTTTTGTATTAAATCAAAATCAACATTACTTCTATCGGTATCAACGCTCAAATCAGGAACATATTCTAATAGACCCATGCCAGAAGAGCCAACATATGCAAGCCTGTCAAGACATGTGATCTCACCAATTTTTATTTTTTTGCTTTTTAAATAACGTTCTAGAAGCAGTTCGCCATAACTATCCGGCAAGGAATCCGCGAAAACTCCAAATAAACCTTTAAAGTAGGGTGAGGTAGCAAAAAATAGCTGTCTTGAAAGAGGCAGCTTGAATGGATTAATGGAAAAGCCATTTTCTATCCATTCGTCACTATATTGAAAAGCCACTCTATTGTCTTTTGTTAGAGCAATCGTTCCCACTTTTATTTTATCGGCAATAACATCAATCTTTCTGATCATTGATTATTTCCTCAATTGATTTGTATTCTTGATGGTTTTTGAACAAATTGTCCAAATCATCATAAAGCTGTAACGCTAAAGCCATTTTAACCAACGAAGCTAGAGATATATCTCCAGTTTTTTCAAATCTTCTGATGGAGGCATAAGAAACACCAGAAAGAATAGACAACTTCTTTTGAGACACCTTTTTGTTTTTTCTAATTGCAACAAACCGTTTAGCTATTTCTAACTGATTTTCATAATATGTAATAAATTGTAATGCTTGTTCTTCCATACGCTAATATTTTAGCATATTTTCATCATTTTTCAATGATTATTGATAATATATTAGCAATATTTTACAGAGAAATCTCAATTAATTATAACACAAAAAAAGCCGCCCATTATAGACGACTTAATTTACATTGATTTTAGCCCTAGACTTAGGACTTCTTCATATGCTTCGACTAACTGCCTTGCGAGGGAAGTCATTTTTAGCCAACTGAGGCAAATCGCGACTATCCTGCTACACAAACAATTATTAGTCTTGGACGTATGGAAGAAGCGCCATAAATCTAGCGTTCTTAATAGCTACAGCTAATTCTCTTTGATGTTTAGCGCAAGTACCTGTACCTCTACGTGGAGAAATTTTTCCATTTGGAGTAATCATGGTCTTGAGTAATTCAACATCTTTATAATCAATGAATTTAGATTTGTTCTTGCAGAACACACATACTTTCTTATGTGGTCTAACTTTTTTAAATGCCATAATAATTTCCTTTCTAATTTAGAATGGAAGATCATCATCAGGTAAATCTAAACCATCAAGATTCTTATCCTCAATATCATCTTGAGCTGGTCCATCATCATAGATGATTTCAGCATCAGAGTGATTACCTTTTGGTTCTAAGAATTGAACACTATCACATAAAACTTCAATAGTAGTTCCTTTAGTTCCATCGGTGCGAGTGAAATTTCTTTGGTTTAAACGACCTTCGATACCTACCAATGAACCTTTTCTAGTAAACTTTGACACATTGTCAGCAGCTTGAGAGAAGACAACACATGGAAGGAAACTAGTTCCTTTTGATCCATCAGGATTCTTCATACGGTTATCAACCGCGACTGTGAATGTGCATACAGGATTACCAGAAGTGGTTTTTTTGAGTTCTGGATCGCGCACTAAGCGACCCACGAGAACGACACGATTAATCATTTTCAATTGCCTCCTTATTCGTGATCGACAACAACTAAATAGCGAAGCACATTAGCGTTGTGGCGAATACGGCGGTTGAATTCGCGTAAAGCTGGTTCACCGGCAGACACTTTGATAACGACATAGTAGCCCTTAACTTCATCATTAATTGGATAAGCTAAGTCGCGTAAGCCAAGAGATTCATCAGTTTTCTTCACTTCGCCACCATTATCAGTGATAAGTTTGGCGATAGCAGATTTCTCGGCATCACGAGCGGCTTCATCTAAGTCAGCCTTCAAAATGTACATAATTTCGTAATTGCGCATTTTGTTCTACCTCCCTTTGGTCATCTGGCTATTAACAAATTTAATAGCAGAGAGTTTGCTTTAATAAGCATATGTATTATACATATATGCCTATAATCGGTCAAATAAAATCTTCGCTCTTAAAAAGTTGTTCTAATAATTAATAGACAAAGAAAATGGGACGAATTTTAAAACATTTTTCGCAAAAAGAAAAAAGGAGCAAAGCTCCTTAAATTTTCTATTTATCTTTCATTAACGGAAAGAGAATGACTTCTCTAATCTGAGATTGGTTAGTTAAAAGCATTACTAGTCTATCAATACCCATACCAACTCCACCAGTTGGAGGCATGCCGTATTCAAGCGCTTCCACGAAATCAGTATCCATTTCACTGGTTTCATCATCACCTAAAGATTTAGCCTTCAATTGTGATATGAATCTTTCTTTCTGATCAAGTGGATCATTAAGTTCAGTATAGGCATTAGCTAATTCTTTACCATTGACAAATAATTCAAATCTTTGCGTAAATCTTGGGTCTTTTTCCTTTTTTGTTAGAGGAGAGACTTCAATTGGATAAGAATATACGAATGTTGGTTGAATGAGGTCATCTTGGCATAATTCCTCAAAGAATTCGTTCATAACATAACCTACACTATTCTTGAATTTATCAAGTTTAATATGATGTTGGTCCGCTAAAGCCTTAGCTTCTTCAAAGCTGGTAATATTCTTAAAATCAATTCCGGTTTTTTCTTTAATCAAATCATTCATGGAAATCCATCTAAATGGAGATTTAAAATCAATAACCTTATCTTGATAATTAACTAAGGCTGAACCCGTCACTTCTTTAGCAGCGTGACGAATCATCTTTTCAGTTAACGCACCGATGCCCTTTAAATCAGTATAGGCTTGATAGATTTCAATTGAAGTAAATTCTGGATTATGATTAGCATCCATACCTTCGTTTCTAAATAGACGGCCAATTTCATAGACTCTTTCCATACCACCGACAATTAATCTCTTTAGATTAAGTTCAGTGGCAATTCTTAAATAGAAATCTTTGTCTAAAGTATTATGATGAGTAACAAATGGACGAGCCGCAGCGCCTCCTAAAATTGGATTTAAGATAGATGTTTCCACTTCCACAAATCCTTGTTCATCAAGGAAGTGTTGAATGCTTCTCACGATACGAGGACGCATAAAAGCGGTGTTCCTTGATTCATCATTCATGATTAAGTCTAAATAACGACGGCGGCTTCTTTCTTCAATATCAGTTAAACCATGGAATTTTTCCGCTAATGGATGTAGACATTTGGTTAAGTGGGTATATTTCTCCGCGCGGATAGTGAGTTCGCCAGTCCTTGTCGTCATAACACGACCTTTAACACCAACAATATCTCCAATATCAGCAAGGCGGAAAACGTCATAAGCTTTTTTACCAACGACATCAATACCAATATAGGATTGGATATTGCCTGTTTTATCTTGGATATTAATAAATGAGGCTTTGCCCATTCTACGAATGGCTTTAATTCTTCCGGCAACAGAAACAACTAAATTCATTCTTTCAATAGCCTTAGGAGATTTCTTGTTACATAAATCTCTAATGTCTTTAACATGATGACTTACTTTATAGGCTTGACCAAAAGGATCAATGCCTAATTCTTCATATTTAGCAAGCTTATCTCGTCTTGCTTGTTCTTGGTCATTTAATTCTTTAACTTCCATAAAACCTATCCTCGTTTTCCTATCTATTTTACACGATTTGTTTAATTTATTAATTAATATTGTTTTCTTTTTTAATTTCTTCAAGAATGCCCACTAATGATTTTCTACTCACTAGTTCAGTTACTAAGCGTGTTTTATACTTTTTACAGTTGGCAAAACCATTAAAAAATTTAGGAGCGATGCTACGATAAACTCTCATCGCCAATGATTCACCTTTTTCTTCAATTAGATAATCAGCAAGTTCTAAACAATAATCAATTTGTTCTTTAAGAGAAGCTGGTTCAATTTTCTCTCCATGACGATAATACGAATCAATTTGTTTAATAAGTGTTGGATTACCCATTCCACCACGGGCCACCATAACCGCATCCGCTCCTGTAATATTAATCGCTCTAATCGCGTCATCAAGAGTAAAAATATTCCCAGAGACGATTAAAGGAACACTCATCTTGCTCCTTAAGTCTTTTAATAAATCAAAATGTGGCTCACCTAAATAAAGTTCTTTTCTAGTTCGAGCATGAATAGCAATCGCATCCACTCCTGCCTTTTCAAGTTCCTTTATAACTTCTAAATAATTGATAGAGCTATTATCCCAACCTAATCTAATTTTCGCGGTCACTGGTAAAGAAGTGGCGGACTTAATAGAACGAATAATATCACCACATAATTTAGGATTTTTCATAAGACTAGAACCCGCTCCCGAATTAGTCACCTTAGGAACTGGACAGCCCATATTAACATCAAAGAAATCTATGTTTTTATTGGCTTTTTGCGCTATTATCGCCGCTTTTTTCATAGTTTCCGGAGATGAACCAAATAACTGTAAGCCAGTAGGAAAGAGCTTATCAAATTTAACATAAGTCTCAGTTTGTTTGTTATCGTAAATGAGCCCCATATCTGAGACCATCTCACTAACAAAAACAGCTACACCAAAACGTTTGTTGAATAAACGATAACCACTAGAAGTTATTCCCGCCATTGGAGCAAGAACAACTCTTCCTTCTATTTCAATGTTACCAATTTTCCACATAGGAAAAAGAGAGGGTGGCCTCTCTTATTTATCTCCTTCAACTTTCTTATCTATAGAAGTAACTTCTTCCTTTGGAGTTTCAGGAGCAGAAACTTCCTCTTTTTCATCACGCTTTAAGCGACCGTGTTCTAATAAATAGTCAATCTCTTCAGCTGTGATTTGTTCATGTTCAAGTAATGTCTTAGCAATCAAAGTAACTTCTTTCTTGTGTTTACTAATGACGTCATGAGCAATCTTATGAGAATTATCGATAATTTCTTTAACAGCAGCGTCAATCTTAGTCGCTGTTTCAATAGAGAAATTCTTTTGTGAATTTGTATAGTCTCTTCCTAAGAAGACACTACCAGTATTTCTTTCATATTGAATAGGGCCAAGTTCGCTCATACCAAGTTCAGTAACCATAATACGAGCAATTTGTGTCGCCATTTCAATATCGTTTTGAGCGCCGCTAGAAACATCATCAAAGAAAATTTCTTCCGAAGTACGTCCGCCAAGATAGCCAACAATACGTGCTTCTAGTTCTTTCTTAGTAAGCAAGAAGCGATCTTCTTCAGGAGTCATACGAACATGTCCGCCTGTATTTCCACGAGGAATGATAGTAATCTTTTGTACTTTATCAGAATGAGGATATTTCAAACCGATAATCGCGTGACCAGCTTCGTGATACGCGACGATTTCTCTTTCGTGAGTGTTTAACGCACGTGAACTCTTTGCAGGTCCAGCAATTCTTCTATCAATAGCCTCATCGATTTCATCGATGCCAATCTTTTGTTTATTTCTTCTAACACAAAGAATCGCGGCTTCATTCATGATATTTTCAATATCTGCTCCAGAGAAACCAACGGTTCTCTTGGCTAAAGCAGCAAAATCAACATCATCTTCTAAAACTTTATTACGAGCATGGACTTTAAAGATAGCTTCACGACCTTCTCTATCAGGAAGAGAAACAGTAATCTTTCTATCGAAACGTCCCGCTCTTAATAAAGCAGGGTCTAAAACATCATCACGGTTTGTTGCAGCGATGACAATAATACCAGCATTATCAGAGAAGCCATCCATTTCCACGAGTAATTGGTTCAATGTTTGTTCTCTTTCATCATTACCACCGCCTAAGCCAGCACCTCTTTGTCTACCAACAGCATCGATTTCATCGATAAAGAGCAGACATGGAGCGTTTTCCTTCGCGGTCTTAAACATATCTCTCACACGTCCAGCACCAACACCGACAAACATTTCGACAAAGTCGGAGCCAGAAATAGAGAAGAATGGAACACCAGCTTCACCAGCAACAGCTTTGGCTAATAAAGTTTTACCACATCCTGGAGGGCCCACTAAAAGGACACCTTTAGGCAATTTCGCACCAAATTGAGAGAACTTCTTTGGCTCTTTTAGATAATCAACAAGTTCTTTCATTTCGGCCTTTTCTTCTTCGGCACCAGCAACATCATCAAAACGGGTATTGCTCTTAGAAACTCTACGTGCACGAGATTTATTAAAATCTAAAGCTTGTCTATTCGCAGAGCCAACGGATCCGGAAAGACGTGAGAATAAGAATAAAACAATTAATCCACTACCAAGAAGCATAATGATAGTTGGTCCCCATTGTTCAAACCAACTGGTTTCATATGGGTTATTAGGATTATTTAAGGAGAAGTACTTAGTTTCAGTTTTTTGCGACTTTTGATAAAGGAGGTTCCAAACAGTTGTGGAATCAGTTAATTTATCGCTCTTAATGGTGTAATCAAAATATCTCCATTCGTTATTGTTGGAAATATAGTTCTCTTTATCCAAAGTGATTTTATAATTCAATTTGGAAGAAGAATTCTCTTTGGAATAAACACCAGTGATGACAGTGATATCATCATAATATGATGTCGCTTTTGCAGAATATAAACGGAATGTATTATTAGCCTCATAATCATCGTTCATCACCGCAGTGATAAAGGTATATGTATCTAATGTTGCGGTGTTATTAAAGCCACCACAAGCATAAACAAATAACAAAACTAATAAAGCGACAAATGTTGCGTAAAAAAGAAATCTAAAAGGAGATCGACGTGGACGCATATTTTGATTTTCATCAGCCATAAAAATTTCCTCCTTAAAACGAAAGTATGATTATTATAAAGGTTTTTACATTTCTATGAAAGTAAAATGCTTATTTAACGATAAAATTCACTTCTTTAGAAGCGACAAAGTTTTTTTGATAACGGGGTATATAAATAACATTGTTATTCTTATCTAAGATAACCGGCCAATATTTTCTTAATCTTAAAGGCATTTTCCAATCTATAAATAAACGAGTAGCTTTAACCTTATAGCCATTGATAATGTAGGTATCATCTTTATGAATGTTCCTAATCTTGATTGGATAAGAAGAAGTGTAGACGTTTCTATTTTCGCTATCATTTAAAAAGTCAAAAGCAAAATATTCACAAGAAAAAGTACAAGGCTTATCAAAAATATATTCATAATTAATATCTTCATTCTTAAAGAACCTAACTCGGTCATAACTCTTTTCGAAATAAATGTCGTTTTTGAAGCGCATAGAAATATTGGGCTTAGGACTCAATAAAATATTTTTAATCTCTAAACATGATTTCTTGGAAATGTTTATTCCAAAAGGCTCCGCTAATAAGTTAATAGCCATAATAAACTCTTCTTCATCAAGTTCAAGAAGAACATCGATTCGGGATAAATCTAAAGCTTTCAAAGCAGAATAAAGAGTCTCAAGTCGATAGTTTAAGACATTGATCTCCATCAAAACATTTTCACGTTCTTCTTTAGACATCTTCTCCACGATTTGATGACGAATTTGATTTCTTCTAAATGTGTCCTGAAGGTTAGTCTTATCAATAGAAAATTCCACTTTATTATCGACACAATATTTAATCAAATCTTTCTTGCTATAAGACAAAAGCGGACGAATAACTTCAATTCCATATAAAGTTGAATTTTCTTTAATTCCATAAAATTTAACGACATTTTTCCGTTCTTTTTGCATGAAAAACGTCTCTAATAAGTCATCTTGGTGATGGGCCACTAAGACAGCAGAATAGCCATATTCTTTTATTAGAGAAGCAAAGAAATTATACCTAATGTCTCGACAAAGTTTTTCTATATTACATTTAATAGGTTTAGAGGTTAATGAATATACGTGACAGGTAATACCTTCTTTTTGGCATTTTTCCTTTAGCAGCTTCTCTTCAATATCGCTTTCTTTTCTTAGATGGTAATTGACATGAGCAACACTAAAAGAAAAGCCTGCCTTTTTAAGCATATCAAATAAAGCCATAGAGTCTGGCCCATAAGAACACGCTAGTAAATAGGTTTTAGTTTTATCTAAATTTAACATCTTAATTATCTAATTGGACAAAAGAAGGGACTTCTTTCTTAAACTTAGTTTCAAAGTGAATCTCTACGCGAACAACACGTCCACCTAAATGTAACGTTAAAACATCCCCTTCTTTAATATCAGTAGAGGGTTTAGCGAGACGTTCATTAACATAAACCTTATCATTTTCTGCTAAGGCTTTCGCAATGGTTCTTCTTTTAATAATTCCACTTTGTTTTAATACTAAATCTAATCTCATGAAATCTCCTGCACTTGGTTATGGGTAATAATGCTATTTAAGCTCTTTAAAATGTTTTGTAAATCATCAACCCAAGTTTTGGTTTTATTTAATTCTATTTTAAAGGAATTATTCTTATAAGACATTTTAATCAAAGTCAAATAAGGAATTAAAGTTTCAAATAATATATTTCCAATACCTTTAATCTTTAAATAAGGCCCGCCAAGATGAATCTCAACTGTGTTCTTTTTCTCCACTAATGAATCAATTTGTGCTTCTAGAGTTAATAAATCAATACTCCTCTTTGTAAAAAGCATCTCCACTTCTTCAGGGAGTCGACCAAACATATCTCTAGCACGATATTTAATCCTAGATAAAGCTTCAAAGGAAACCGCAGAAGAAATCTCTTGATAGATTTCAATCTTTTCGCTATCACTAGCAAAGCTATCAGGAATATATCCTTCTATAGATAAGAAGTTATTAGGTAAAACATCTTCTTCCTTCTTCTCGCCCATCTTTTCTTTAATGGTTTCATTTAAAAGTTTGATATACATATCTAAACCAATAGAATCAATAAAACCAGCTTGCTCCGCTCCTAAAATATCTCCGGCACCACGAATCATTAAATCTCTTTGGGCGATCCGATAGCCAGATCCTAGTTCTGTAAAATCTTGTAAAGCCTTTAATCGTTTCTGTGTCTTCTCGGTTAATACTTTATGTTCTGGATACATTAAATAAGCATAAGCAATACGATTACCACGACCAACACGACCCTTAATTTGATATAGCTGGGATAAACCATATCTTTCCGAATCATCAACAATAATCATATTCGCATTAGGAACATCAATCCCGTTTTCAATAATTGAGGTACAAATTAAGACTTTGATTTGCTGATTATAAAAGTTAATCATCACATCTTCAATTTCGTTTCTGCTCATCTGTCCATGAGCCACACCAATAGAAACATCAGGAACTAATTTAGCAATCCTACTAGCGATTATGTATAGAGTAGAAATATCATTATGTAAATAGAACACTTGCCCATCACGAGCGATTTCTCTTTCAATTAATTCTTTTACAACACCCTCATTATATGGCGTGACATATGTTTGAATAGGCATTCTATCTTTAGGGGCGGTATCAATTTTACTTAGCGCTCTAACACCCACCAAAGACATTTGCAAAGTACGAGGTATCGGAGTGGCACTTAAGGTTAAAACATCAACATTTGCTTTTAGTTCTTTTAGTCTTTCTTTTTGTTCTACACCAAATCTTTGTTCTTCATCAACAATTAATAAACCTAAATCATTAAAGGTAATATCTTTAGAAAGCAAACGATGTGTACCAATGACTAAATGAATCTTTCCTTCTTGGATTTCCTTTATATATTCATTTTGCTTTTTCAAAGGAACTAAACGAGAAAAGACCGCAATTTTGATTTCAAATTTAGAAAAACGTTGCAAAGCTAGCTCATAATGTTGTCTAGCTAATAATGTTGTTGGACAAAGTATAGCGACTTGTTTTCCTGAGTTAATAGCTTTAAAGGCAGCCTCAAACGCCACCTCAGTTTTACCAAAGCCCACATCGCCACAAAGGAGCCGATCCATCGGAGTGTCCTTTTCCATATCCGCTTTAATCTCATCGATAGCAGTTTTTTGGTCGTGGGTTAACTCATATTCAAAAGAATCTTCAAACATTTTCTGAAATTCATCATCCTTAGGGAAGGCATATCCTTTGATTTTGCTTCTTTGGATATATAAATCTAAAAGTCTATTTGCTAGATCATTAACTTTTTCTTTAATCTTCTTCTTAGTTCTTTCCCAGTCAGATGTATGAAGTCTAGTAAGTTTAGGTCTTACGCCCTCTTTCCCACTATATTTACGCACTAGCTGAAACTGGGATACAGGAACATAGAGAATTTCTCCACCGCTATAGGCAAGTTTAATATAATCTTGTAAACGTCCATCAGTCTCTATACTTTGTAAGGCTAGGAATTGACCAATACCTTGATATTCATGAACTACATAATCTCCAGGATTTAAATCTTCAAAAGATTTTAATATTGTTCCTTCTTTAAAGCGGTTATCAAAACGATGATATCTAACTTTTTCGTTAAATAACTCTTGGGCGGTTAATAAGACAAATTCTTCTTCCTTAATAATGAAACCTTGAGGCAAATCATATAATGAAAGATTAATTTTTCCTTTATCTAGTATTGAGAAAGGTTCTCCCATTTGATAAGGAATCTTTAATTGTTCAAAAGTTTCAATTAATGTATTAAGTTGTTCTTTACGGTTTAAACAAATATTAATGTGATAATTATCCGCTAGGTAAGATTGAATAATGTTTAAGGTGTCACTATCTTTTGAAGAAAGAAAAGGAATATTCTTTACATCAAAAATGACATCATCACCATGTTCAATAAATGAAGAAGTAATAACATTATCTTTTGGGCTTAAGCTAATTAAAGTAGATAAATCTTGGTACATTTCTAAAGAAGAGATGACACTACCATCTTCAAATAATTCTTGTAAGTAAGACCAACTCTCTTCTAATAGAAGTCTCTTACTTTCTTTAATCGCATCAATATCCACGAATACTTTCTTTAAGTTTCTCGTATAATCAAACAAGGAATAATGATGCTTAGAGAGTAACGAATAGTATTTATATAGTCTCGTGGAGGTATCATGCTCCATAATTTTGGCATAATCTTCTTCTAATATACCTCTAAGTTTTTCAAACTTATTTTGACCAAGTATTTCTTTATCTTTTTCTAGTCTAGAAAATAGTTTATCTCCTGCTTTTAAAATCTCTTCTTCACTTAATAAAAAATCTGAAGCCGGTAAAATTGTCATCTCATTTACTTTATTAATCGATGTTTGAGTGGCAATATCAAAATAACGAATGGATTCAATCTCATCATCAAAGAATTCAATACGGATAGGATTATCCATATTAACAGAAAAGATATCAATAATATCTCCGCGTGAAGCAAATTCTAAAGATTGATCTACTTTTTTAACATGAAGATATCCAGAAAGCACTAAGCGTTTTTTAATCTCTTCTAAAGAATAATGTTCACCAACTTTTAAGTGAATAGAGTAATCCGAGAATAAAATTGGATCAGGAAGAAATCTAGATGCACTAGATACATTAGCGATTACTATCTTCCCTCTACCTTTAAGTAATTCATCTAAAACAAATAATCTATGAGACACCATTTCTTTACTTTGAGAAATAGATTCCGCTCTGACGAGTTCGTCTCCTGGAAATAGAAGAACATCATCTTTAGATAAAAAGCAAACTAATTGGTTATATATCTTTTGAGCCTTGTATAAGTTAGAAGTAATTAACAAAAAATGCTCACCAAAATGTTTATACGCTAAAGCGGTTAAAAGAGAAATACCAATATTATCATCAACGACAAAACGCCCCTTTCCTGAGGAATATAGGGGGAGTATTGGTAAGGTTTTGAGCTTAGAAAATAAGTCCAAAGTTACCTCCTTTAAACTGAGGCTTTTAAGGAATTAAAATCATTCATGGCTTTTTCAAAGCCAAATCTTAAGTAAGTCTTAACTGCCTCACTTGCTTGTTCAATCGAAGTTAAGATTAATGGTCTTTCATCTTCACTGGGTTTACCTAAAACATAATCAAACGCATCATACATAGGTTTACCAATACCAATTCTTAAACGTTTGAACTCTTCACTGCCTAACAAATCGATAATATTTTGCAATCCTTTTTGCCCTCCAGATGAACCCTTTAAACGAAGTCTAATCTGACCAACATCAAGCGCCATATCGTCACAAATAACTAATAAGTCATCTAAACTAACTTTAAAGAAATTCATGACTTCCATAACAGCTTGACCAGAAAGGTTCATAAAAGTTGTGGGCTTAAATAATAATATGTCCTCATCAAGATATTTACCTTTTCCCAGTAAACCATGGAATACATCCTTATCAATATCAATCTGAAGTAAATCAGAAAGCATATCCACACACATAAAACCCATATTATGACGTGTAGATTCATATTTACGACCCGGATTACCTAAACCAACAATCAATTTCATAAGCAGTTATGTTATTATAGAGCATTTTTTCTTTAATAGAAAATAAGTCTTTGTATATTTCTAATTTTTATCTATAATTGCAATTATGGATAAACAGAAAAGAAACAATTGGTTCGTCGATTTTTTCAAAGGCGGCTCCCTCGGTACTGGTATTCTTCCAGGAGTTTCCATGGGTACAGTTGGTATTATCGTCGATATCTATGACAAGATGATTGATAATATCGATGGCTTAAGAAGAAAGGGCCATTTCAAATCATCTTTATTGACATTAATCCCAATCTTCTTAGGATTAGCGATATTCACAATTCTCTTAATGATCTTTTGGAATAATGTTGCTAGAGACAATTTTCCTTTCTTAATGATTTGTATCCTTGCTGGCTTCATTATCGGTGGGTTTCCTTTGATGTATCGTGAAATCCGCTACAAAAAGCCAGGAATTAACGGGATTTTACGTTTAGCTATATCATTTTTATTTACCGCTGGTATCGGAATTGCGGCCTTTATTATGTGTCAGCATTTCCTTGATGATCCAGAGGCTAGCACTACTGTTTTCCAAGATTTAGAACTCGCGGTTTATGACCCATTTACTTATCCCGCAGTTTATATAGCTTTATTCGCTATGGGCTTTATTTCCGCTGTTGCTAGCATTGTTCCTGGAGTCTCAGGCGCTATGATTATGTTCATCACTGGCTTATACTCTCCAATCATCTCATTACTTATCGATAAAGACTTATCAGTCATTATTAACTTTAGTTATTATTTCACTGGTATCTGGTGGTCCCAAGTTAGTGGTCTCATAATTTTAGTCATCGGTATGCTTCTTGGCTTTGTCGCTACATCAACATTAATGAAGAAAGCCTTAAGCACACATCGTGTTGCTACATTCCAAATCGTCTGTGGCTTCGTTTTAGGCTCCTTAGTCAGTATGTTCTTAAATAATGATATGTGCTTTGTCTACTATGAATTTGATGGCTTTAACTGGCAAATGGTAGTTGGACCTATCGCTTTAATTATTGTCGCTCTATTAACGCATTACGGCATTAAACGTGCTGAAGCAAGAAAAAGAGAAAGAGCAATAGAAATAATTGAAGAGGAAGAAAAAGAAGTTGAAGAAGCCGATTAAGCTTCTTTTTTTCTTACATATATAAATAAATAGCAAAGCGATATACCACAGTATATACCACTTTATTTTTTAAAGATTCCATGGTTTTTGCTCAATGGGCCACGCTAGATAATCTTATTATTCAAACGCCCTATAATAAATATCCACCGGACGATCCGGTGGTTTTTCATAGTCGGGCAGATATTAG
>CAMYVX010000001.1 GCA_947302535.1 uncultured Caryophanales bacterium | reverse complement strand
CCCAGACTATCTGGGGGTTTTAACTCGCTCATCGTTCGCACGATGGCTCAGACAAAAAAGACCCACTTACGAGAAGTGAGTCATTTCATATGTTTTTACTTATAAAGCAACTTTTTGAATAACGAGAGTAGCTTCATCAGCGGTCACGCTTTCAAAATAGATTTGATAATTGAATTTGCTACCATCATTGAAGGTGTCCTTTCCTTCTGGATGATTCTTATCAATGAAGAATCTTGAATAATCTTCAAAGCGGAAATAATCACCAGTGTGGAATAAGTCAGCGTTAGAACCTGAAGCGCCATTCTTTAACATTGTGGGGTTACCACCAGCTTGAATTAAACCAACTTCGTAGAATAATTCAGGAGTACCATTTCTTTCAGAAAAGTCACTATTAGCGGCTGGTAAAGTCACGGAATGAGAATTCACAAATGATCTTGTGTAATCGGCTTTATCCATGTATTTATAGCCACCGCTGACTTTCTTATAAAGACGGCTATCAACGTGGTACATCTTAATACCAGGTTTGTCGTACACTAATGGACGTGAAGAATATGGAACAGTGGCGTCTAATTTGTTTAATCCAGTTGGAGTGGATAATTCCATCACTAACATTTCATCAAATGGAGTGCCATTCCAATTATCTTTAATAATAATGGTGTTATTAGTTGCAGAATCTTGAGCAGACTTAATAGTCACTTTCGCATTTCCGTTCACATAAATAGGTTTAGTAATGAAACCATAAGCCATCTTGGTGTAAACGTTATGAGAACCAATATTGTGGTCCATCATATCGATACCACCTAAAGGTGATTGTGAGCTAGCTTTATTGTAGTTATAGTAGTCGTTTGCGCCCATTAAGTGACCAGATTCATGGATAAATGTATGAGCGTCAACTTTACTTTCACCACTTTCATACATAAAGTCATAAGAAGCCCACATATAGTTATTGGCGTTTGGTTGACCAACTTTTGGTGAAGAACCAGTTCTATGAACATAAGCCCAGAATAATTCATTATCTAATGATGGGACTTTGCTATAGTCTTTAGCGGAATAAACAATGTAAATAGCATCAACTAAGCCATTGTTATCAGCGTCAAATTCTGTACCGGTAATACCTTTTTGTTGTTTATACCAACTATAAACGGTTTTAACCGCGCTCACTGAATAGGAAGCACCACCTTTAGTATCAGCGGCCTTATCTCCAGAATAATAAACATCACTAATTGTGCAGTGAATCTTAGTCTTACCATAACTTGATTTAGTGTAGTAAGAGGAAACAGATTCCCAATAGCCAGTTTCTTCTGGACCTTCGCCGTTAAATAAGGTTTGGATATCATCTAAAGTCTTTTGTGTGAATGGATAATCAGTGAATTCATAAGGAACCACTAATAATTCCACTTCATCAACTTTCGCGGTAGGAATGGTATCACTACCTTCAGAACGATGGATATCTTGGAAGTCTAATACACCACCGATATCTTTGACTTGAGAGCCATCCCAGCTCTTATCTTTAACATAAATAGTTGTCGATGCACTAGCGTTAGGATTATCAACGCTGGTGGCAGTAATAACTGCGCTGCCGGCATCGTGGCCAGTCACCATACCATTTTCATCAACAGTGGCAACACTCTTATTACTAGAGGTATAGGTTAAGGCTGTCACAGAAGATTCTTCAGGTAAGGTTTTCGCATCCATATAATGGAAACCGCCATCACCAGCAATTGTGGCTTCTGCAACTCTAGTTGTAACTCCAGTTACAGGAATATAAGTTTTAATAATGACAGATAAAGTATCTTTTAAATCATTATCAGTAGCGACTTTAACAGTCACCATACCAGATTGTAAGGCCTCAGCTTCACCAGTTGAGGCATCAATTTTCATCGCGCTCTTATTAGAAACTGACCAAGTTAAATTCTTACGAGCGTTCTCAGGTTCAAGACTAGCTTCAAAAGTAATTTTGTCACCAACATAGAAATTATCAGGTACAACTGTTGAAATCTTAATTGATGTTGGATCAGCGTCGTCTTTTTTCTCACCGCCACAAGATGTGACTAATAAGGCGGAAAGAGCAACTAATAGAAGTTGTTTTTTCATAATTATTCTCCTCCTTTATATAGAATAATGTATCACTAATAGGATAATACCTACCAATAAAACAATTGAAGTAACGATAAGAAACGGAAATTGATAATTGCGTTCCTTATTATGTTTTATCTCGACATACTCCCTATAAGTTCTTGGTAATCCACTACGGGGATTCTTTTTAAAGATAGCGAAGAACATCTTCTTCGTTCCATAAACAATCATATCGAAGGCTCCCGCCATAGAAACAAGCATTAAGAGCCAAACCAATAAACCAATTAATCCTGTCACCGAAGTAACATCAGCGAAGAATTCAATAATCGTTTTACTAGTGCCTCGATAAGCATTGAAGTATCTTATTAAACCAAAGACTACTCCAATGATGACAACCACCGCGATGGAGATAATGTAACGCAAGAGGTTACTAAGAGATTTTGTTTGGATTTCTTCTTCCATAATTATTTAATAATCTTTTTATAAGATTCGAATTCCTTGTTATCACAGTACACTAAGTGTCCTGGCTTAATCTCTTTTAACGTTGGTGCGTCATCGTTATAAATACTATCAACCGCAGGATTATAACGGATTCTCTTACGAGATTTTTCTGCAACTGGGTCTGGTTCAGGAATCGCGGATAATAAACTTCTTGTATATGGGTGTAATGGATTTAAGAATAATTCATCACTACTCGCAAGTTCCACGATCTTGCCATAATACATAACAGCAATACGGTCACAGAAGTATTTAACAACAGATAAATCGTGAGCAATAAAGAGAATTGTAAGATTCATCTTGTTCTTAATATCATTAAGTAAGTTAATGACTTGAGCTTGAATAGAAACATCAAGCGCAGAAATAGGTTCGTCAGCGATAATCATCTCTGGTTCCATAATAAGCGCACGAGCGATACCAATTCTTTGTCTTTGTCCGCCAGAGAATTCGTGTGGGTATCTAGTCGCGTGTTCTGGAACTAAACCAACCATCTTTAAGGACTCATGAACACGTTTATCAATGTATTCTTTATCTTTAATACCTCTAATCATTAATCCTTCCGCGATAATTTCACGAACGGTCATACGAGGGTTTAAAGAAGAGATTGGGTCCTGGAAAATCATTTGCATATGTGACATGATGGTTTCTTTTCTTGCCTTCCTACGCATACGCATGACTTTCGCTTGTAGTTCTTCGTATTCATGCATCTCATCATCAGTAAGAACGTGATTCTCGTATTTAGCTAACATTGGGGCGAAATGTTCTTTCACTTTCGCTTCCATTTTTAAGCCGTATTCACGGTCACAGCTCTTTTGGTCGTGTTTACCATATTTAATTAATAAACGGTGTTTTGAGACGATTTCTGCAGTCTTTTTATCAATTTCTTCAATACGGGCATCGTATTTCTTATTGATTTCGTTTACTAATTCTTGATAGTTATCATCCTCAACATGGTTAGAATTCTCTTCGAGTTCTAAACGACGGTCATTATTGATTTGTTTAATCGCGGATTTAGCTCTAAGGATGGTGTATTTAATTTCCTTTTCATCAAAACGCGCACCATAAGCAATACGGACATCATTGAAGTAAACACTACCAGAAGTGACGTTATAAAGTTTGATGATGCTTCTACCAGTTGTGGTCTTACCACATCCAGATTCACCCACCAAGCCAAAGACTTCACCTCTTTTAACAGCGAAGGAGACATCGTGAACCGCTTTGTTGTATTTATTTGGTCCACGAGATGCATATTTGAAGAACATCTTCAAATTTTGTACATCAAGGATGGTGTCGCTTTTAGCGGTATTCGTGTTTAAGATATCGCGGAGTTCATTTTCTTCAGCAAGAAGTTCTTCAAAAGTAAGTTTTCTATTCATTTACTTTTCCTCCTCTTTTCTTCATCACACGGATTCGTTCAGTAACAATCTTAGGAATTTCCACTTTTGGAGCGTTTGGAGCGACAAGCCAAGAAGCTACGTAATGATTTTCCGCCACTTTAAACATTGGAGGTTCTTTCTCAAAATCAATCTTTAAAGCAAACTCGTTTCTTGGAGCAAAGGCATCGCCTTTAGGTGGAAGAATCATGTTTGGTGGAGTGCCTTTAATAGGATGTAATCTTTCTTTAGTATTTAAATCTGGCATAGAGGCTAATAAAGCCCAGGTATATGGATGACGTGGATCATAAAATAAATCATAGACATCCGCGTATTCCACAATCTTACCAGCGTACATAACCGCAATGTCATCCGCCATATTGGCAACAACACCCAAGTTATGGGTAATAAAGATAATAGAAAGATTTCTTTCTTTTTTAATTTTGTTAATGAGTTCAAGAATTTGAGCTTGAATAGTCACGTCAAGCGCAGTGGTTGGCTCATCACAAATTAAGATTTCTGGATTAGACGCTAAAGCGATAGCAATAACCACACGTTGTCTCATACCACCAGAGAGTTCGAATGGATATTGTCTGAATCTCTTATCAGGTTGAGGAATACCCACTTCATCTAAAAGGGAAATGGCTTTTTGTTTAGCCTCATATTTCGAGATTCTTGCTAAAGAGTCAATAGAGACTTTGAATAAAGAATCAGTTAAGAGTTTGGCTTCTTTTTCTTCATCATAGTGAGCGCGTTTTAAGACATCTTGTAAATGAGCAATACCAGAATTGATTAATTCTTTAATCTCATCAATAACAGTCTCGGGAGTGTTAACGATTTCACTAGAGAAGGAACGGATCTTTAATCTTTCGGAAGAAGTATCTTTACCCTTTTCTTCTTTAATTCTAAGTTTTTCTTCGAGTTTTGCGTCTTTTATGACTTTTTTACTGACTTTAATGTATTTCTTATAAAGAGCTTTCATTTGTAAGAAATAAGTAGCGATAAAGGAGTCAACAGCGACGTGAACAGGATTTAAACAAGCCTTTAAAGTGTCTCTTAATTCTTTAAAGGACTTCTTCATATTCACTAAAGAAATTTGTCCTTCAGGGAAATATAAAGATTCTAAGTTGGATAAATAATTTCTTGCTAATTCACGGTTATGAATAGTTTCATCGAAATAGAACTTAGTAACAGGAACAAACAAAGAATGTAAACGTTCTAAGTCTTCAGCTTTAATTTCATAGGCTAAAACGTGGTTAGCGACAAATTCTTCATGTCCCGTTTTTAGTTCAGCAATACTTTTTTCTAAGATTTCAGGTTTCTTTGCTTTAGTTTTCTTCTCTTCTAAAGCGGCAATCTTAGAAACTTGTTTATCACTAATAATTTTGTTTTTATTAGCCTCTTTAATAGGAACGAAGATTAATTCATCAACAATTTTGTTGATATCTTCTTCACTCTTATAATTTGCTAAAGCATTAGATAGATGCTTTTTATGTTTTTTGGCTAATTTTCTTGTGGAAGCATTCTTTAAAACCATCGCTTCCGTTAATTGTTTACCCACTCTCATAATAGGGTTAAGAGAGGACATTGGGTCTTGGAAAATCATGGAAATACGGCTACCACGAATTTGAACAAATTCGTCATCGCTTAATTTCAATAAATCCATACCATCGAATAAGATTTGTCCATGTTCAATAATCTTATTCCCGGCTAATAAGCCCATAATGGCTTTAGAGGAAACAGATTTACCAGAACCAGACTCACCAACGATGGCTAAAGTTCTACCTCTATAAAGAGAGAAGGAAATACCTCTAACCGCTTTAACGGTACCGTTAATTGTGGTAAAGGAGATACGAAGATCTTTAACGTCTAAAATAGGTCTTCCTGTTTTGACAGTGTTACTCATTATTCTTCAACCCCCCTAAGAGATGGATTAAATGCATCTCTTAAACCATTACCAAATAAGTTAAAGGCAATCATTAAAATCGAAATAAAGATAGCGGGGAACATAATCACGTGTGGATATGTCTGTAAGACATCTTGTCCAGCCGCAAGCATAGTACCAATAGAGGTCATAGAGCCACTTTCTAAATCAACGATGTTTAAGAATGATAAGGTTGATTCAGTAAAGATGACACCTGGAATCATTAAAATACATGATGTAATTAATGTACCAACCGCATTTGGTAAGATGTGACGGAAGATAATTCTTCTATCTTTAGCCCCTAATACACGGGCTGCAAGGACATATTCTTGCCGTTTATAACGGTAGAACTGCATACGCACACGAGAAGCTGTACCAATCCAACCAGTTAATACGAACGCTAATAGTAAAGCTGGAACTGGTCCCCACGTACTCGCTAGATAAATCTGGAACAATGTTAGTAAGATCAAAGAAGGAATTTCCACTAAGATATCACTAATTCTTTCCATGACGAGGTCAACCGTGCCTCCATAATAGCCTTCAATCGCCCCATAAATAATACCAAGAACGATATTAATCAAGGAGACAACAACACCAAGGATTAAGGATAAACGAGCACCGTGGCATAAACGTGTATAAATATCACGTCCCATGTTATCGCTGCCAAAATAGAATAATGGGGCTTTGCCATTAATCATGATGTAATATTGGTCATAATCAATACGGACTTCGTAGTTCGCACCGTTATGATAGTAATAAACTAGATTACCTTCATTATCTTTTAGATAAATAGGAATAACGTTACCATCTCTATCTAAGATAGGATTAAGTTTCTTATCTAATTGATAGAAATAATTGGCGTTATTATGTTGCTGTAAAATTTTTGTATTAGTTGTATATGAAGTATCAAGTAAAGGATAGAGGATTTGAATGCCTTTTTCCTCTTGATATTTGATAACTGCTTCATATTCTTCAGGTGTTAAGTCATCAAAGATATAACCTTTGATATAGGTATCAACACGATAAGAATAATATTGCGCTCCTTCGACAACATCACCTTTAGAGACACTGCCTTCAACAACAGCGTTTCTTCCTAAATCATAATAATATGTCTTTTCTGGAGCGGATTTTGTTTCAGTGCCATCCCAGAAACCATTGCTACCAAAATGAGATTTAGGTAAGCAATATTGATACATAGGATTAGTATCAGTAGTTTTCCACGGGCTAGCAATAGGTCCTAAAGCGGCAAATGCGACTAAGATTAATAAGATAACCGCGGCCACGACTGAACCTTTGTTTTTTGTAAAACGAATCCAAGCGTCTTTAAAATAACCAACTGGTTTCGTTTCAAATTTTTGGTCAAAGATATTTTCATCTTTGTTAGCAATTTCTAATTGCTCTTTCGTAATCGAAGAGAAATCATATTGCTTAGGATCAATGTATTCCATATTAAGCTTTTCCTCCTCCCATACGAATTCTTGGATCGACAAATCCATAAGATAAGTCGACCAATAATCCAGCGACTAAGCCAATAGCGACATAGAACATTGATAAGAATAAGAAGACATTGTAGTCGCGGACGTTAATTGATTGTAAATAAACACTACCGATTCCAGGAATGCCGAAGATTTGTTCAACAATCAAAGAACCAGACATAATAGAGATGAATTCACCAATAATCATTGGGAAAATTGGCACCATCGAGTTCCTTAAAGCGTGGTGAATGGTGGCTTGTGTACGAGTCAACCCTTTAGCGCGCGCTAAGGCCATAAATTCTGAAGTTAAAACTTCAGTTAATTCAGCACGTGTATAACGTGTGAAGCCAGCAATTGAACCAAAAGAGAGGGACAACACTGGAAGAATAACGGAAGAAATGGTTTTCCAAGAGAACCAACCATATCTAGATGTGGCCGCCATTTGGAAATCAAACCATCCTAATTTGAAGGAGAAGAAATATTGGAGTAAGAAAGCGACAACGAATCCAGGGACACTAATGGCCACCATAACCAAGATAGAAATCACTTGGTCTTGCCATTTATTCTTCTTTAACGCGGCGAAAATGCCCAAGCCTAAACCAATAGGAATAGAAATGATAATAGAGAATAAGTTGACATACATTGTCGCAGGAAGTTTTTCTAAACACACTTGTGTAACAGGTGTATAAGCGCTACCTCCAGCTTTGGTTGCTAACCCCCAGTCAAATTCGGTAAATAAACCTTTTAAGAAAATCCAGTATTGCACTAATAAAGGTTCATCATATCCATAAGCTTTACGTAAATTAGCAACATAATCCACAGGCATATCTGGTGGAGTTGGGGTTTCTACTGGCATTAAACGAATCATCATGAAAAGCATAGTCATGATAATAAAGCCAGTAACAAACATCAGTAAAATTCTTTTTATTACGTATTTGCCCATATTTTCTCCTTTCTTTTAAATGGAATATGGGCCCGTAAAAACTACGGGCCCTTATGTTTTTTGGTTAATTAAATGAGTTTTCGTTAGATTAAATCTTGTAATCTAAGTTGTGAGTGCTGAGGTATTCTTCCCATTCGGCATCACTATAGTTGAAGGAATAATAACGAATTCCGCCGTACCCCATAACTGGGACGTATTCATCAACACCTTCTTCAACCTTATAGGATAAGAGGTAAGCATCACCACGAGCATAGACAGAGACGAATCTATATTGTTGACATAAAGCTAATTCAACAGCGGATAAGATGGTTAATCTTGTTTCCTTGTCAGCTTTAGCAGCACTATATTCACCACCACTACCATCAAGAGCGACAGACCAGTCATAATAGGTCTTAGTGACGTTTTGACCGTTAATGTTAATGGTCAGAGTGTCGACATCTGGTTTGAAACCATATTCGAACATTCTGCTAGAATCACAGTAACAGTCAAGTAATCCATAAGGATTAAGTTGAGCGCCACCCCAAGTGGTATAGATTAAGTCACTACCACCGGCTTGCATGGTGTCATAGTAGTTAGGGTCAACAGTCTTTTGAATTAAGACTTTGTCTTCTAAGTCAGTACCCTTAATCGCTGCATCGATTGATTTTTGGAAGAAATCGATCATTCTGTTGTAGATATCTTCAGAGTTATAAACTTTGAATTCGATAATGATATCGTCGCTAGCTTTTAAGTGTCCCGCTCTAGAGGAAGAAACTTCTTCATCATAAGCTTGTTGGAATAAGGCGTGAGCTTTATTGACATCATAACCATTTGTGTTATCGCCAACTAATTGTTCGATAACGTTCTTACCTTGTTTTGTACCACGATAAGATTCACCAGTGGTAACATCAGCCACGTATAAGTCATTCATAGGAACAACGATTGGACTACTACCAGCAGTTAAGGTTTGGCAGAAGTTCTTTCTGTTTAAGCTCCAGAAGAAGGCTTCACGGAAGTTAATGTTGGTAAGAATGGTTTTGTTTTGACCATTACTTTGTCTTTCCACTAATTTGTCCCAATCAGTATTGAATGTGACTTTAGAGGTGTAAGTATTTGGTGAATAACGAACTCTTTCAGAAGCACCATAGGTGTTAACATCTTCTCTTTGTAAAGAGACATCATCAAGTTCACCTTTTAAGAACATCATCAATTGAGTGGATTGAGAAGGAATGATTTGAATATCGATATCTGTACATTGATATTCATCTTCTTTAATGACATCAGGATCATCATAGCCGAAGTAATTTTCATTACGGCTGATGTGGATGATTTTGTCTTTTTGATAATCGGTTAATTTGTATGGACCATAGGACATGTATTTATCAACAGCGGTACCATAAGTAGTCTTTGTTAATGAACCGACTTGAGTGTAGTTGGCTTCATAAATATCTTTTTTAACAATCCAGTTAGAAGAGAAATTGTATTTGAAGTCAAATGCTGTAGTTTCAGCAGCGGTATAGATTGTGATTTGGTAGTCACCAGTCTTCACAATACCAACAGCCTTGTCGGCGCCATCGAAATCCATTTTTTCGTTACGGCCGACATGGTAGAAGAGCCAGCTGCCTTCGTAAGATTTAGAATATGTGCTATCAAGAACGGCCACGAACCATTCATTAATATATTCTTCAATCTCTTTTTGGTTTTCGCTAGTCACTTCGATGAATTGAGGATTGTTAACTGTTCCCCAATCACCAGAGAGCATCTTTAAGTAACCAGGAGCGGGTTCACCTGTACCATTGTAGTTCTTTTGGAATTCATCCGCTCTTAAGTCATCTTTATACCAGTCATATAAGGAATATCCCTCATATGAGGCACCAGCTTGTTTAGACATGACGACTGGTTCAAAGAAAGAGAAGTATTTCTTTCCGCCATCATCAGACTTCGCACCGGTAGCGATGTTCGCGTATTTTTCGTGACCACCAACATAGTAGTCATACGCATTACCAAGAGCCACAGAACCACTATAGTAAGAGTTACCACGATAGTTCATCATTTCTGGGGCAAGGATTCTTTCCATACTGTAAACATAAGTATCAGCATCGATTGGAGTTCCATCTTCCCAGCAAGCGTCTTCACGTAGGTCGATCGCCCATTTAACGCCAGTAGACTTACCACCATCTTTATAGGCGTCTTTATCAACACCATATCTAGCGGCTTCAGCTTTAGTTAATGTTGAGGAAATGTCAACAGGTTCACCAGCGGCCATTTCAGGAACGATTTCGTAACCATTTCTATTTTCATTGAAGACGAATTCGTATAAACCAGCAGTTGTGAATGACATGATGATGGAGTCATCGCTGGTTTCCCATTCGTGTGGGTTCCAAGTATTTGGGTTTCCACTAACTGCAGTTCTATAGGTGTACTTCTTTTCACCAGAATCTTTTTTAGAATTACAGCCACATGCGCCGAGCAATAATGCAGAGCTACATAACATAATTGTGGAAGCAACAAGTTTCTTGTTCATAATTATAATCTCCTTTCTGTTAATTATAATAATTAACTAGAATTATACATAAACACGTTTTTTCGGTCAAGCACATATATATAAATATTTTTTGTATGCACCCGCATATATAAAGAAAAGGTGAAGTCGTAACGACCTCACCTTGAACTTTAATTATTGCAAATAATTATTCAGCGGCTTGATAGGTATAAGCGTAAGCTTCAATAGCGATGACATCGACTGATACTGCACCTTCAGTACCTTCAGGAACAATTTGTCCTGTTGATGGGTCAACATAGACGACATCAGCATAAACATAGAATTCAACGATTGTTAACGCGGAGTTGTAGTAGTAAGTGGAGTAGATGCCACTACCTTCTTCAGTTTCAGCCCATTCTTCACCTCTGGTGAATTCTGGTAACTTATTGGAGAAGACTTGATCAACATAAGACATGAAGAATTCAACAGTGTATTTTTCAGTAGCTTGGTATGCTCCATAAAGACCATAAACGCCTTCTTCGATTTCACCCATGTCGTTACCAACATGATATTCGGCGAGTTCAGCGATGACTTCTTCTGGTCCCATTGCACTTGGAATATGGAAGTCGATTTCAATAACTTGTCCGAAGTATTCTTCAGCACTTTCAGCGACATAAATGTCGGCAACGAGATCGTTTTCTTCCTCAGCGCTATAGTGAGCAGCTTGATAACCTTTGGCGGTTTGACTGACGGCCCAACCGAGTGAGTATAGTTCAAAAGCATAACTATAAGCGGCTTTAGCACCACTGACGAAGCCATCAACTAAGATAGAGAAAGTGCCTTCATCAGAGATATATCTAGTAAGGGCGTTTGTCCCATTGATTAAATTGTCTGCACTATCAATGAAACTAATTTCTGGTAATTTTTCAAGTTCAATACCAGTAGCGGATTGAACACCGAGAAGTGATTTTTCAGCAGAGATACCGAAGAAATCAGATTCAGCAACACCATAGTTATTGCTCATATAATCGAAGGCTAAAATTTCGATTAAGCCAGGCATAGATTCATCAAATGGTGAGATTTGGAGCATACAGTGATAACCATAAGCTTCAATAACATAGGAATAACCAGTTTCGGTTTCGCCTTGGAAGTAACCAGCTTCGAATAAGCCAGAATCATTAGCAAGAGCGTGGAAACCTTTGAGTTGTTCAACCCAGTATTCTGCATCAGTTAATGTAGAACCATCTGGTTTATCTTGGAAGAAAGCGTGTGTAACCAAACAGTTTCCACCACCTTGTAAACCAGTTTTGTAAGTGTAGTTAAATCCTTTGAAGTAACCATCGAAATCTGGGAATGGCATGAAGTTTTGGTCTGTACCAGCAAAGAATGCTGCATCAGGAACTTTGTCTCCCATTTCGGTATCACTAATACATGGTAAGGATAAGTAGCAGAGGAATCCGCCATCTTTACCATCACCGTATTGTAATTCAATACCGAATTCTGGTAAGGAAGCAGCGTTGCCTTCTGGATCGAGTACCCAACCAGCAGCTTCAAGAAGAGCTGTGTATTCTTCATAGTAAGGTTCAGTACCTTCTAAGACTAAACAGTCAAGATAAGTTGTAGCTGTATACTTAGAACTTGGGAATTCTGGTAAAGTGACACCATAGACATCAAACATAACGCCTAAGTATCCTCTTAATGATGGAACTACATCTCTTTCCCAATCAGGAGCAGTCCATTTTGCATAGGCGCTTAAGTCGTTTCTAACACGAGCGCCAAATGGGAATTCATCACCCTCTAAACATTCAGCAGTATTGAACCAACCATCGAATGAATATCCAGTAAGAGTTGGGTCATCTGGACGAGTGACTAATTTACCCTCAACGACTTCAACAGCGAGGTAAACTTCTTGTTCTTCGCTTGCTGGGTCATTTAAATAGAAAGTAACGGTGTGGGTAACAACTTCGGTCCAACCAGCATAAAGTGTTAAATCGGAAGTAATTTTAGTTGTGAAGTCAAAAGCGTTTGTGGCTGCGGCTTCAGTATACCAATCATTAAATACAAATCCACTTCTGCTAGGATCAGCTGGACGAGAAACTGTTGTTCCATCAGCAACTTTCACAGGCTCTAAAGCAGGAGCGCCGCTATAGTTTAAGTCGAATACAACAGTGTGTTCATTGGAAACAGGTGATGGACCTGGTTGTGGATTATCACCACCACCAGATGAACTACCGCCACATCCGGCTAAAAAAGTTACGGCCATAGCTGCAATCGAGACTAATGTAAACTTTTTCATAAGTAATCCTCCTTTTAAAAAGTATGCGCATATTATACGCTCGTATATTTTTTTTATTCAAGAGGTTTATAAAAATGCCATTTATCTTATAATCGCCAATTTTGATAAAAGCAAAAACTCATAACTTGTAACAATATTGATGTTAATTATATATTATAATTATATTGGTAAGTATTTTAAAATATAGAATCGGTTTTACATTCAATTAATTTTTTGAAAAAAATTTTAAAAAAGTTTTAACTACCTCTATTTAAAGTGTTTTTAAGTAGTTAATATATAAAAAACAACAGCGAAAAATACTAAAATGAACGTTCAAAGTATCACTTAATTGATTATTTTTGGTCTATTATTATATAAATAAGATCTATTTTTTATTTCTATTGTAGCCTTTATAGAATGATAAAAAATGCATTTACTCATCAATAATTCACTACAAATTTAAATGACTTTATTTAATATAAAGACTTTAAATACTATTAAATCCACCAACGGCGTCTTTACCCAAGATTTGGCCTTGTAAACCACTGGTGAGTGATGTATTATATGAATGGTTGGTGACGCCCCTACATCTAGGGCGTCTTTTTTCATCTAACTAATTAGCTAGAATCCAAATAGCAAGTATTACTACTAGCACCAACTTCAATATTAAGAGAAGTCGCCTTCTCATTAATAGAGAATGTCCTTTCTGACTTTGGTATATACTTACAAGTGCAAAACACATATATCAAAGTCACTGGATGATTATTCATTTCTGAAAAAATCCTCCTAATAATTAATAGACGGAGAAAAGTATCAATTTTTTTAGAATATTTTTATAAATGTGTTTTATATCTCCAATATATAGCGGCTCCTACCTCACGTGAGTCTTGTAAACCGCCACTGGATGATGTAATATGAGGATGTGTTTGGTGGTTCCCCTACATCTAGGGAACCATTTTTTTATCTAATTAGACGAATCTAACTAGAGTCCAAAGAACTAATATCGCTACTAGTACCAATTTCATCACTAAGAGAAGTTTCCTTCTCATTAGAGAGCAAAATCCTTTCTAGTTTTAAAGTTCTCTTACAAACAAAAGGAAAGTAACTAAAAACTATTAGAAAGTAAGTTCACATAGAATTTACCTCCTAATATTTGTAAGACACTAAAAATGAGTGAAATTGTAAAAAGAATTTATAAATAGTTTAAACAAAAAGAAAAGGAGCCATAGGCTCCTAGTTCTATAAATAATTTGATTAACCTTTAACCGCACCAGCAGTAACGCCTTCCACATAGTATCTTTGTAAGGCCATGAAGAGTGTCACGATCGGAATACCAACCATCACACATCCAGCCGCAAAGACGGTGAATAAGGAACTATCAGGTTGAGGACCATACATCATGTTATATAAGCCAACAGAGACAGTCCACATTTCGGGTGCCCCGTCACCAATAATAACTTTCGCGAAGATGAAGTCCATCCACGGTCCAGTAAATGACATTAAGGCTGTATAGATGATGATAGGTTTAGATAATGGAAGAATGATCTTCCAGAAGATTTTGAAGTTGGTGCAGCCGTCTAATTTCGCGGATTCCACTAAGGAAGTAGGAATGACATCGAAGAAGCCTTTGGCAACTTGGAAACCTAAGCCTGCGCCTGCAGAATAAGCAAGAATTAAACCGACAATGTTAAGCCATGCAGAATCGCCAGTATTACCAGAAAGTCCAATGGATTTTAAGAGGTAATAAATAGCAATCATGGACATGAATCCTGGGAATAAGCCAAGAATCATGGTGATATTCATAAATGCCTTACGCATTTTGAATCTTAATTTAGAAATACAATATGCGACTGATAAGACCAAGAAGGTAGAGATTAAGCAATCGACAACGGAGATAATAAGAGTATTACGGAACCATTTTAAGAATGCGTAATCAACACCCGCGATAGCGTTTTCGCCGTGCGAAGTAAATAATTCAACAAAGTTTCCAACGCCATAAGTGGATGGGAAATAATTGGAATTAACTGTACCTCTAACATCCCCACGGAAAGCGGATAAGACAATCCATAAGATTGGAATAATCCAAATTAATGCGAGGATACTGAGTACTACGTAAGTAGCAATTAATGAGGTTCTGGCCGCAGCCTTTTGGCTACGGTATTTCTTCTTTTTAGAAGGGTTCATAACTACGTTTGCCATATTATTGGAATGTATCCTCCTCATTATATGCTTTACTTCTACGATAAGTGATTAAGGTGATAGTCGCGGTGATAATGAAGGTAAAGATACCAATCACGGAACCGGTGTTAAAATCACCTTTATTAATCGTGAGTTTATATAACCATGTGACTAATAAGTCAGTTTCACCAGCTTGATAACCAGTAACTGCTGGTCCACCTTCAGTGAGTAAGAAGATGGTATTAAATGAGTTAATGTTACCAACAAAGCTACTAATTAAGTATGGAGTGGTAATGAAGATAACATAAGGTAAGGTAATCTTGAAGAACATCTTCACGTTGCTAGTTCCATCAACACGAGCCGCTTCGTATAAATCAGCAGGAATGTTCATTAAGATACCAGAAGTCATTAACATGGTATATGGGATACCAAGCCACATATTAATAACGATAACCATAATACGGACTACAGCGACGTTAGCTGGATAGACAGTTTCAAGTGTCGTTGATTGTCCAAGGAAGTTAATTGATTTAGAAACTCCCATATTTTGGAGAATCGAGTTAATTGGACCGTTGATATCGAACAAGTTTCTCATAACAAGTAATGAGATGAATTGAGGAATAGCAATAGTAAGGATGAAGATAGTTCTGAAAGCTTTCTTGCCCCATAAGCCTTTCTTGTTAATAAGAATAGCGAGTAAGATACCACCGAAATAGCAGGTAAATGTCGCAAAGATAGCCCAGATAAATGTCCAACCAAGAACTGGGAAGAAACGTTTAGAAATTTCTATACCAAGAGCGGAGTCAGTCTTGCTATTAAATAAGGATGCGAAGTTATCAAATCCATTCCAGTGGAATAATTCAGTAATACCTGTCATTTCTGTCGCGTTATAGGTAGTAAACGCGATACAGATCATCATGATTGTTGGTAAAACCGTAAAGACAAGGGCTGCTAGACATGTTGGTGTCAACATCAAGATGTGGAAACGGTTGTCAAGAAGAGCAGCACAATCTTCTTTGAAGCTAGAAGGCTTTCTTCCTTCCTTAACAGCGGTATCAGCAATATAAGAACTCTTAATATTACTTAACCAAACAATAATGTAAAGAATAATAATGGCAATAGTCACTAATCCTAATAAGAGCATTAAGATTGAGCTATCAGCGGGGATAATACCACCACCTGGAGTCCATCTACCACCAGAGCCTTCTGGAAGGTGGGCGTCTTGACCAGCAAGTTGTAAATTGATTAATGATTTATAACCAGTTGGAACTTGAACACCGTTAGGACCTGTAATCGCAGGGCATAACACCATGTAAAGGACAAACAAGACTTGTAAACCAAAGTAGATTAAACCTTTGATAAATTGTCCGTGGTAGACACTACCAGCACCAAGAATAAAGTGTGATAATTTAGTTCCAATAGAACCATCGACAAATCTTAAGCCAAAATCCCTAAACCAGTGTCCAATACGAACGAAGAACGCTGGAATCTTCTTTGTGAAGAAGTTAGGAATAGATTTAGTAAAGAAATTGACAAATCCACGACCGAAACGTACAAAGAAATTTGGTTTCTTTTCTTGTGTCATAACTTCATCAGCCATAATAATTCCTCCTTTCTAAAATGTGTATTTCAATCTTATTGTTTATCACTGGCAGCAGGTAAAGTAGAAGAAATCTTAGAGATATCTGGACGTTTACCATTTCTCCACACGTATTCGATTAAGAAGAGAACTCTTCTAATACCAATAACGGTGGAAGTATCATAGTATTCTTTATCAATACCGCTATCGTTTCTGATACCTTGTTCATAGTAATCAGGAGCGGAGCTTTGATAATAATAAGTATTTAATTTACCATCAACGAATGGTTGAGCAATGCCAAATTCATTCATCGCAGTTTGTGCTTTCGCCATATCTAAAGCGGATTTGGAAATGTCGTCTTTTTCAGGATCTAAGGAAGCAATGTATTCATCAGCGCCTTTAAATGCAGGAACGTTTAACGCCGCTTTGAATGATTCTTTTTGCACTTCTTTAGTGGAGAGATATTTAACAAGTTTAGTCATCTTGTAGTAAATATCTTCTCTATCTTCAGAATTATCAAATTTTTGAATGGCCGCCATATTGATGACGAAACATTTACAGTCAACGAAGGAACCACCACGATAAGTTGTACCAGCTACTGGAGCAGGATCAGTCTTACCACGTAATTCTTCTTTCACATAATCAGCATTTGGATATTTAACATCTTCAATACCCGCAACATCATCTTCAGTTAATGTGAAGGTAGGAATTGGTTTACAACCAATATTTTCTTCACCAACCGCGGATTTGAAGGCTTCGTATTGCCAAGCACCACCGATAGATGCAAGCGCGTCTTTTTGTTGAATAGAGATTTCCCATTTGGAACCAGGTTTAAGTAAGAAACCATTAGTGGAATTATGACTTCTTTGTAACCATCTCATGACCGCGACTTGGTCATTAGATTGTTCATAACAAGCGTTTTTATCAAAACCTTCATAAATTCTACTAGTAGCGACGTTACCGCCATCAACTAATTTTCTCGCTAAGACTTGGAAGGAGAAGTTAAATCCATCAGTGCCAGTCACGAGGAAGGATTTTGTATGTTTACCATCACTACGTATGGTATCGTATCTCGCTGCCGCTTGTTCTAAGCCTTCGAAGGTATCAGCTTCATCAGGTTGAACATATCTAGTATCGTAATAAAGGAATAAAGCTTGGGAGATATAAGGAACAGCGAAGACGTATTTTTCTTGGTTATCTTCGCTTGGAGCGCCTAAATAGTTTTCAATAACATCTTTGAATCCTTGAGGGTTGTCTTCATCGATTTGTTTTAATAAATCTTCATCAACGATAGGAGCAATTAAACTCTTTTGTGATAATTTACCAATGTTATCATGAGCGATAGAGACGATATCACCACAGGTTGTATTATCTTTATCCATAACACCACCGGCAGAACCAATATCACTTGGGACAACATCAACTTCAATTCCAGGATTTTCACTAGCAATGTAGTCCGCAACTTTTGATTTATAGAAAGCCGCAGATTCACTACCAACCCAAAGAACGATTTTCTTCGTTCCGCCGCTAGATGATTTACCACCACATCCAGCAAGAAGAGGCATTGTCAAAAAAAGTAAAGAGGATGACAAGAATAAAGATTTTCTTTTCATAACGCATTATCTCCTATATTTCCTTTAAGGAAGTTCATAATCATTATATTTTTTTCAATTCATTAAAGCAATAATAAAATTATTGTTCATCTAAAGGAAGAAATGTCCTTTTCTCAATAACACGGGTTCTGCAAACGAAATCGTGTAGGGTTTTTCTTTCTTTATTGCACAAAGTAATAACGAATAAAACAATTGGTACAATAACAGTGGTTAAGCTAGAGATGAATAGGTAAGGTAATATACCTTCAACCCCATAAGTCCATAACCATCTACCAAACATTTGATACCATTTAGTTTTAGTTTGATATTTGCTATTAATAACTTGTTCACCCGCGGCAAGTTTACCAAGAGTGGCCCTTCTTTTATTTAATAAAGGAATAGCAAAAATGAAGATCCCTTCAGCAATAAATCCTGATAAAGCGACAAAACCAAAATCCACTAAACGATAATTAAATGTCGCATTTTTATATTCGGTATCTCCACTTACCGCACTGGTATAAGCATCAAGAAGTTCATCAGAAATCTTGTCATTATTCATGACAATATATTTACCTTCCTCATCTTCATAAACTTGATAATTGGAGGTCGTATATTTTTCTTCGCCTTCATAGACTTTATAGCCAACAGTTTCTTCGCTACCCTTAACTAAGGGTTCTAATTTGTAATCATCTTGAATTTGTACAATCTCTCTACTTAATTCTCTTAGATAATTACCCATTGGAGTAGCCACGAATAAAGCACGTAAACCAAAGACCGAAGCAAAAATAAGGCATAGATCAATTAGCCCACTAGCGGCGCGCATGCTCCAATGAGCGGGCTTATTTGGTTCCACTGTTAAAGGATCTTTCTTTTCCTCTTCAGGTAGTTTGATTACAAAAACATCAGCGGGTTTTTCTTCTTTAACCTCTCGAGGATTTGAGTCCACTACTTCTTGCTTATTTTCATCAATTATTGTTTCGTTATTCTTTTCCATATCAATATTTAATATTTGCTAAAAACCACCGATATTTGTCGGTGGTTCTTATTAAACAGATTAACCTTAGCAAATACGGAAGTTGATTTCTTGTTGCCAGACTTCGAAGTCATCGCCATTAAGAGCGAAGTCAACATGTCCAGTATTGAAATCTTTATCAACTTCAACTAAGAGTTTTTGTGCTCCTACTGAAAGTAAGGCATATTTTTGATTACCGTAGTCAAAGACTTTTTCGACAACACCAGATAATCCGGCTTCGCCGAGCATGACTTTCTTTCTATCAAAGACATAACGGTAATTCTTCTTGTAACATTTGTTTCCTTCAACTGCGTTGATCTTATAACCCGCTTCTACAGGAGCGTGTAAATCAACACCTTCAATGTTGTATAAGAAGGAGACTTCGTTTCTAGCAACATCGACTTTCTTGAAGGAACCAATTAAGGATTCAGTTTCGCCGACAGGTTCTAAGACCACTTCGCCTTTAACCTTGATTCTTAATTTATCGTATTTAAGGGAGAATGGTAAGGAAGCACCAGCTTTGACACCATCATCCACTAAAGCAAAGAGGAATTTATCTCCATTTTCAAGCCATGCTAAGTTCTTGCCATCGACTTTTTCCACTTTCGCAACGCGAAGTTTGAAATCTTTGCCAGGAACAACAGCAAATGGAGGAATTTCAATTCTCGCTTCACTGGCGTCACCTAAGGCCTCTAATAAGGCTGGAGGTAAGACGGCATCTTCACCAAATAAGGCAGCTTTACCACCTTTGATTTTGCTTTCCACTGCAGTGAATGGAGGAATTTCATGAATAAGAGTAATTTCACTTTCTTTATCGAATAAGTGAACTTTATCTTCACTAATTTCAAGATAGACGACATCGCCGACTTCGACCTTAACACCTTCAATGGTCTTAATGATAATATTACGTCCTTCATCTTTCATGGTGAATTCGCCAGTTTCTTGACCTAATTTACCATAAACGATACATTCATTACCTAAGTGTTCAACTGCGTTGACAGTGGCGCTTAAGTTTGTCTTCTTGCTGCTTAAAGCAATATGTTCTGGACGGATACCTAAGATAACTGTGGTTTCGCCATCTAAGAATCTATTATCCATCTTACAAACGGATTCATAAGAAACAACGCTTGTAGATCCATCAGGATATTTAATTGTGACTTTGTCACCTTTACGAGTTAAAGTGACGTCAAAGAAGTTCATTTGTGGAGTGCCAATAAATCCCGCAACGAATTTATTATATGGCTTGTTGTATAAGTTCATTGGGGTATCGATTTGTTGGACATAACCCAATTTCATAACAACGATTCTGGTACCCATTGTCATAGCTTCGACTTGGTCATGGGTAACGTAGATGAAAGTTGTTGCTAATTTCTTATGTAATTTAGTAATCTCTGTTCTCATTTGAGCACGGAGCTTAGCATCAAGGTTAGATAATGGTTCGTCTAATAAGAAGACTTTTGGATCACGAACAAGAGCTCTACCTAAGGCCACACGTTGTCTTTGTCCACCAGACATCGCTTTTGGCTTTCTATCAAGATAGATTTCGATATCAAGCATCTTCGCTGCTTCTAAGACCTTTTCTCTAATTTGTTCTTCTGGCATATGTCTATTTCTAAGACCAAACGCCATGTTGTCATAAACGGTCATATGTGGATACAAAGCGTAAGATTGGAACACCATCGCGATATCTCTATCTTTTGGTTCCATATCGTTCACTAAGGTATCACCAATGAATAAATCACCAGCGGTAATATTCTCTAAACCAGCAATCATTCTTAATGTGGTGGACTTACCACATCCAGAAGGACCGACGAAGACGATGAATTCTTTATCTTCGATATCAATGTTAAAATCATTTACAGCCTTATGACCATTCTCATAGACTTTGTAAATGTGACTTAATTTTAAACTAGCCATAAAAAACCTCCTAAGCCTAAAATTACGTTTTTATATACAAATGTAAACTTCATCTACTATTGTATATCGTTTCTTTTATAAAAATAAATAATTTAATTAATATTTGCTTGTCTATACGTGAATAATTACCAATCAACACTGACTTTATGTTGTTCCAAGAACATGATTATTTGTTGACTTTCTCTAGTATCACTAGCAAAAGTTGCAACACGTTGATCTTTCACATAAACATCATAAAAGCCTTCATTGTTGATGATTTTGTTAATTTTTGTTAAAGCATATTTCTCATAACCAAACAAATAATAACGATAGAAATACTCTTCATCCACCGCAACATAGAAGAATAACTGATGTATTAAAACAATGAATGAAGCAACGGTAAATAAGCCACATAAAATCCACACTAAGACTCTAATGACCATAAGTTCATCATGAAGGAAAATAAAGATAATAACCATCGTTAAAGAGACGACAAAAGTTATCGCCAAGAATATAGTTAAAGATTTTATTGGGTAAGTTCTAAGTCTATTCTTGTTCATATTAGAAAGTATCTAAAACAATATAGCCTTGTTCTAAGATAGAGCCTTTAATATCAACACTCTTCTTCACACAAGCATCATCCCACTCATGAAGATTAGGAATAACGTGTCCTTTTTCAAACGCCACGACAAGGAAGCCTTCTAATCCAGATGCATCCGTTAAGAGGATACCGTCTTGAATACCATAATTCTGGTTATAGGAACTAGAAGTAGATGTCCAGGACCATAAATAGACATCAAAATCAGTGAATACAGATGGATCAATTCCTAGGACATTAAAGTAGCCAGGAATAAGTTTAACGATTGTGTAATGGAATGTTTCTTTAACGGTTATTTGTCCATTAGTGACTTCCACGGTTAAATCAATTTGATTATCAATTGCCATTGATTTATCTAGTGAAACTGTCACTTTTTTATTAAATTCGACTTTTTCGCCGTTATTTATTTGATAAGTTGATTTAGTGCCGTTTGTGGTTTTAATAGTAATATCTTTGTTGTCTACAAAGGCTGTATCTCTTTCACTCACTTCAATCGTGGGGAGTGGTAAATTCTTTGTCTTAGTTAAAACTGCAATACCACTACTATGAGGTGAGAATGAAGCTTTACCATCTCTTACAGTTACTGATTGGCCAGTAATTTGGTCATAATAAACCGCGGTGCCTAAATGTGGTAAGTCAACTTCAATATCTTTACTTTGTTTAAAGTCGATAACAACCGCGCCTTTTGAGTCATTACCCACTCTTTCGTTCACAAAGATAGAACCAGAGGCACTTAAATATTCTTCTGCACTCACAAAGCGGTTATGGAATCTATTAACCGCACCGACGGTGTCATTTTTAAATGTATAGTCATAAATTTGACCAATATTAAATGCATCATCAGTACGAGCGAAGTATAAAGATTTATAATCTTTTCTACTGGCTAATACTGCCCAGCTTAATGAAACCCATTTTTCTGGAAGATGAGATTTTTCACTTGTAAATGTATCATGGCTTTCCACATACCCCACCATATTAGAGGCATCAGTGCTCTTTCCATAATTTAATTTAATGGTGTTTTCTGCACTTCTTTGACCAACAGTGTTAGCGACACTTGGTCCATAGCCATCATCTAAAACATTCATAATCTTCGTATAAACTTCAATACTACGTTTAAGTGGATTACCTAATGTTTCTGCATAGGCATATAACTCTTTATTTGTTTGTTTTTTGTAATAATCTTTAGCTTTGCCCAAAGTATTAGTCCAGAAATCACTTGGATAATCTGGATCATCAGGAGTTTCAATATGTTTCGCCGCGTCAAATCTAAAGCCATCAACGCCAGCATCAATACATTCTTTTAAGAATTCATAGCATCTATTTTGGACATAAGTGTTACCAGTATTTAAATCTGGTAAATCACCATATTGATAGAATTGAGTTTCCATTCCGGAACCTGTCGCATTCTTATTATGATGGAAGGTAGGATTAGAAGCGTCATTACGATGTTGATAAATATAAGGTTCATAGCTTTCCACTCCAGGATAAACCTTAGGAGTGCCATCTGCTTCGTATTGTCCATCCGCGATATTAGCCATATGGTTAAAAACAACGTCAACAATAATGGAAATATTATATTTTTCAGCTTCAGTGCATAAAGAAATTAAATCATCTTTAGTTCCTAAAGGAGTGGATTCCGCGATTGAAAAACTTAATGGTTGATAATATGCCCACCAAGCGGAACCATTACTCTTTGGAGTTTGTACTGGAAGAGTTTGAACACTCTTAAAGCCAGCTTCCGCAATATAAGGTAGTTGAGATTCAATTTGTTTAAATTTCCAGCCAAAAGCGTGGAGAATAAATCCGTCCTTTGTGGCATCAGGTAATTTATCTACATAAGAATCAGGGTCTTCAGGAACTGGTTCTGGTGTAGGTGTTGGTCCTGGTTCGGGAGATGGTCCATCTCCTCCACCACTAGAGCCGCCACAAGCACCCAAAAGAAGAGATAAAGATAAAATCGAAAGAATTAATGGTTTTTTCATATGCTATGACCTCGCCTTTTTATTTTAACACAACAAAAAAGAGGAATAGAATATCTATCCCTCATTTTTATAGTTTTAACAAATAATTAACTTATTTAATTAAAGCCATGCCAATGTTGCAAGCTGTAGCAGATGGAGCAACCCAGGTATAAAGAGCTAAAACAAATTTGTAGGTGCCTTGTTCATAAGCGGCTGGGTTACTTGTCCAGTCAAAGCCATGTTCATCAGCTTCTTCAGCCCAGTTTTCAGCAATGAATAAGGATGATGGAGTTAAAGATTCAGCGTGGAAGAGGTGTGGATCTGGGAACCAAGCATCGGAAATCCAAGCTTCGTCTTCTGCATCATAGTGACCCATACGGCCTTTAATGGTGTTGGCACCATCAACAGCAACGACTTCGCCATCTTTCATGACGTTTGTTGTCCAGCCAGCTTCACCTTCTAATTTAACTTCTAAGGTATAGAGATAGAAACCTTTCTTTTCTTCATCGCTAGCTTTGTCAAACTTAGCTTGTAATGCATCAGCAACGTCGGTGCTTAAACCAGAAACGTCTTTGATAGAGGCTGCGGCCATTTCAGTACCTTCAATACCGAGATCCCAACCAAGAGCGCCACCTTGAGCAAACACTGAATAACCTTCTGGTACAGCGCGTTTTGTGGTATCGTATTTTTCTGGTTCTGGTGTTGGTTCTGGATCTTTCTTAGAACCACCGCAAGCTGCGAGACCAAAAATCATAAGTGTGCCTAAAGCAGCAGTAAATAATTTTTTCATTAAAATTTCCTCCTAAAAAAATTATCAAATACATAATAAAAATATTATTGCCTTTTGTCAAATAACTTATTTTGTATCACTTTAATTTATCATAGATAAAAGGGCGACTTTTTAAGTCACTCATAAAGTAGAAAATTAATAGATTACAACATAAAAAGTCAGGTTTCCCTGACTCTATATGTGTATGTATGTACGCTACTTTTTAAATAAGATTAAAGTTTCGCATGGATGAAGTGTCATTTGATCTTCTAAAGCATAACCTAAAGTATCTAAATAAAGGTCATATCCAGTAGTGTCAACAACATAATCTCCACTATTAGCAGGAGAAGTATGGTAAGCCACCATATCATAGCCCATGCACTTGAACTCAACCTTAACAATAGTGTTTTTAACACTAGTTTCTTCTAAAGTCACTTTGTTAGGAGCGCTGGTATGCAAACCTTCAGCGTATCTCTTAAGAGCTACTAATTCTTTATAGTTTCCAAACATATCAGCGTTCTTAATCTTAAGAGAATAATCTAATTCGTTAGTCTTATAAGAGGAACTATAGGAGTTACCAGAAACTTCCCATCTTCCTAATGGATTACCATCTTCATCAACGGCTTCAACTGGATTGCCATTTGTGTCGTAGACAATCTTGGTTCTATTGAATTCTTCACCAGCGAGCATAAAGCCTGTACCTTGAGAAGTAAAGACTAAAGAGTTAGCTAACATAGACATTTGTTTAATTGTCGCTTCGCCTTCGATACCGGCCACCATGATACGGTCATGGAGGGTGTAGTTATCGTGACAAGAAGCATAAGTAACAGTCTTATCTGGTCCCACTTCCCCAAAAGTAATACCTTTTAAACCGTTAACAATCTTTGGAGCTTCAACCGCATATGCAGTTTGATCGACCCAACCCTTGTTACCAAGTTCTTTCATACCAGACATAATCATCGCATCTCTAAAGATATCGTTGAATTGTCCATAGCCAACATATTTTTCAGCGTTCACTTGAAGCGCAGCTAAAGAAGGATCTAAAGCTCCAGTACCACCCGCCCAAGGTTCACCATATATTACATCATAAGGATTGATTTCTAAGTTCGCCGCGGTTAATAGTTCCATGGTTTTTAAATCATGTAAACCCATTAAATCAAAGCGGAATCCACCTAATTTATATTCTTTTGTCCAGAAACAAGTGGAATCAATCATGAATTTTCTAAACATTAAGTGGTCAGAAGCAGTTTCGTTTCCACAACCACTACCGTTAGAAGCAGAACCATTACCGTCATTGTAACGGAAATAGTAATAAGGCATTAAAACATCAAAGTTAGAGCCATTCAAGCCATTAACGTGGTTATAAACAACGTCCATAATAATGGTGATACCAACGCCATTATAAGCTTGGACTAATTCTTTGAATTCTCTAATTCTTTGATAACCATCATATGGATTAGTGGAGTAGCCACCTTCCACGACGTTATAGTTAAGAGGATTGTATCCCCAGTTAAATGACATATTGGTTTCGTCATTAGCTTGATCAAAGATAGGAATAATTTGAACAGCGTTAACGCCTAATTCTCTAATATGATCAAAACCAGTCTTAACAGGTTTATTATCTTCTTCATAAGTTGTGCCTCTTTGATAGAAGCCAGGGAATTTCTTCGCATATTCAGAATTACCACCCCAAGTATCAGAGCAAGTAAGTTCCGCAATATGTGTTTCATAAACTGTTAATTCTTTACGGTCATAATGTAAATAGTCAACATCTTCCCATCCTAAAGGATTGGTCTTAGAGAAATCAACAACCATACCTCTAAGCCCAGAGATACCCGCACTCTTTGCGTATGGGTCAACAACTTCTTTGCCATTAGGATTAAAGGCGTTAGTAACAAAGTAGGTATAATAAGCACCTTCCCAATTACCTTCTAAAGTATAAGAGAAGACACCTTTATCGCCTTTCACCATGTGATATGTATCATGCATATCATCTTCCGAATCACCACTAATAGAGGCTGGTGTACCAGTTTTATAAATATATAAATCAATACTTTGAGAAACTGGTGACCAGACTTTAAATGTAGTTTCTTCATTACTATAAATCGCACCTAATTCGCCATCATAGTAATAAGCTTCTTCAAAAGTCTTAGTGTAGAGTTTTCTAATAGAGATACCTCTTTCACAACTCACACCATCCGCAAATTTGATATAGACACGATAAGCATCAAAAACTTGCGCGTTTTCTTCTAAAGAGAATTTAGCTAATTTCTTATCTGTAGAAAGATTAAGAGTATAGTCTTCAGATAGACTTCCATTAAGATAAAGTTTTAATTCATCTAGAGGATTATTCGCCTCAACTTCAATCATCTTTGGTGATGTAAATTCAGTTTTTGAGACGGAATTTGCAATGCTTTTGTGTTCAGAATCGGTATAAACGTTCTTATTTTTACTAGCAAGATAAATTTCATAAATACCCTTATCATTTGGAGTCAAGAGTTCTAAATCCATAAATCTATCTTGGCCATAATCTTTTTGCCAGTTACCATCACCAGCGTGTTCAAATGTTTGTTTGACGATGAAACCGATAGTCCTGGAATTATAAAGTTCGCTGACAGGATAATAAGCAATTACACCATAATCATCAGAATAGTTAAATGGATAAACCGCTCCATCTTTTCCTTCGCCCCAGAGCCATAAGTCCCAGTAAGTATAGGAATCGAGTTTAGCATCCCCAGTCACATATCTCTGATAGTGAATCATGATTGATGGTTCATCTAAATAAGTAATCTCAGTTGGTAAACCAGAATCGTTTTCTAATAATTTCTTACTAGGTTCTGGTTGTGGTTCTGGTTCTGGTTCAGGAGTTGGCTCTGGTTCAGGAGAAGGTTCATCTCCTCCACTAGAACCACCACAGCTAATTAGTAAAGTCGCTAATAAAGGAATAGCGAGAAAGAATTTTTTCTTCATATATTATTCTCCTTGGGCAACCCAAATACCGTACATATAAAACACGGTATCAGTGGTGTCAACTGTATCAGTGGCGAAGTTCCATAAATCTTCATCATTATCAATGATGTCTTTATGTGACCATCCTTTAAAGACGGGGAATTCTTCAAATATAGGTTCGCTTGGTCTAGCTGGTTCAGTTAATTTGTCGCCGTTATTTACTTTATAAGAATAGTAAACATTCTTCGCATCAGGTTGATTGTAATCTAAATAGAAGTTAACTGTAATGGAGCCAGTTGGAGTAGGAGTGGGCTCTGGTCCTGGTCCTGGGGTTGGATCATCTCCTCCACCACCGCCACCGCTAGAACTACTATTACAAGCAGCGATAAGAGCTAATGAGCATAAAGCTGTTAAGAAAATTTTTTTCATTTTCATTTACCTCCTTATTTGTTGGATAAGCATACACAGGTATACCAGCCTAATTGAAGTGTCTTACTTCCACTATCTGGAGTGAAGCCACCACTCTTAGGATTAGAACAGAATTTTAGGACATTGAATCCGCTATCGAAATAAGCACCAAATGAAATTGGGTCGGCATCAAATCCAGCAATGAAGAAGAAGTATTCGCCGTTCTTCATACCTAAAGTTGTATTGCCACTACCTTGGCCCCAAACATTTAAGTCAGAACCACTGTCGTATGGGTTATGTTCTTGTAAGTAACCATAGTCACGTTTTGGAGTATTTTTACGTAATTCAATGGCTTTTTGTAGCTCTTTTACATAATCTAAGACATAAACAGTGCTTCCGTTTTCAGTAACAGAAATCTTACGGTCCCACTTATATGAGTTAGTGCTATCAAATGAACGATAAGAGTTATGAGAAACACGTTTACCAGCAATAATGACATTACCAGTATCGCCGTATTTCGCATATTCTTCATCAGAGACGACTTTGCTTCTAAACAATTCTTCGCCGCCTTGCATAAAGGCTACGCCATTAGAGAACATAATCGCGCAGTTGACCGCGGTAGAAGCAGCGCATGCACTACCCGGATAATCGTTTGTACCATCCGCGCACACTGTATATGTTAATTGATCGAATAGTGTGAAGTTATCATGGCAGGAACCGTAGTTGATACATTGATTTGGATTTCCACCACTACCAGTATGGTAGCCAATCATCATATCCGCGACGACACTAGACTTATCGCCAACATCGCCCTTACCTTGAGAAATGAATCCATAAGGTGAACTCCATCCACCAGCAGGAATATCATTTCCACCTTTAAGTTCGTTACGGCCTTTATCATTGAAGGCACCAACGTAACACATATCGCCATCTTTCCATAATTGAGAATAGACATCATTAGTCTTGGCTCCCCAGTTACCATAATATGGTCTATCAGGAGTCTTGTTATCAATATTAGCTTCGCTTTGAATGAAACTACCAGTCCAGCCTTCTCCGTAGAGATAGATATCTGGATCGATTTTATATAATTCTTGAGCGGCTTTCTTTAAGGTTTGCCAGTCAATTAAACCCATTAGGTCAAATCTAAAGCCTTTGATGTTAAATTCTTTTGCCCACCAGCAAAGTGAGTCAACGATATATTTGGACATCATTGGAGCTTCAGTCTTCACTTCGTTACCACAGCCAGAACCATCAGAATAGGTTCCATCTTCCCAATAACGGAAGTAATACTTAGGCATTAATTTATTAAAGCAGCTACCTGGCGCGCTTGCGACGTGATTATAAACAACGTCCATGATGGTTCTAGTCTTGTTCTTATTTTTAGCAAAAGCTAAAACCATTTCTTTAAATTCTCTAACACGAACTTCACCATCGTATGGGTTAGTGGAATAAGCACCATCGATACAGTTATAGTTCTTTGGATTATAGCCCCAGTTATAAACACGTTTGTCTGGTTCTTCAGAGTTGTCAGAATCAAATACGGGTTCAAGTTGAACGGCTTTAACACCCATTTCTTCAATGTGGTCAAAACCAGTCTTAACGGTAACGTCATTACCATTATATTTACCAGTATAGGTGGTACCTTTTTCAATAAATGCTGGATAAGTACCTCTTTGTTTTGTACCGGTCCAAGTTTCATCCATTGTTAAATCTCTAATATGAGTTTCGTAAATAGATAAATCATTCGGAGCTTCAATATCATCATAGCCATGGTCCCAAGGTTGAGAAATTTCCGCCCAACCTTCTGGATCAGTTCTATCAAAGTCAAGAATCATGCCACGGTCACCATTAACACCGCATGCATGAGCGTATGGGTCAGTCGCGGTAATCTTACCTAAAGAGTTAACTACATAGTAGTTATAATACATACCGTCTAAGTCTCTATTAGTAACAGTGACTTGCCAAATGCCACCTGGTCTATAAGCCATGTCATAGCCATAAGCAGTATCATCGCCAATAACACCCTTTTCTTCATCTGTTAAACCTTCAGGTGTGCCGTTTGGATAAATAAGTAATCTAATACGAGCAGCGGTAGGAGCCCACACTCTAAAGGTTGTGCTATTCGCGCCTTCATAAGTTGCTCCTAAATCATTGCCTTTATAGGTGTAGTATTGTCTGAAACGAGGAGTTTCATAAAGTTGATGTGAACTAACATATTTAGTCTTTGTGAAAGAAGCATATTCTGTGAATATACCTGTTAGATAATATTGGACATTGGGCTTAATTGTATAGTTAAGCGAAATAGTAAACTTTTTAGCGGGAAGGTCGTTATAAACGACATTTGTGCAAGATGGAGAACTTCCAGAAGCGATTAATTGTTGCTCTAAAAGTTTATCTGCATTCGCCGCAATTGCAGAAATCTTCATATAGTTAGAAGTTAAAGCATAAAGTTTATAAGTTTGAGGGACATCAGTCGCGATAATTTCGATATGTTTCCAATCGGTAAATGTCGCGGACATAAATCTATCCATCTTGGTTTCTTCTTCGGTCTTATAAATTTCAACCGCACTACCTTCACCAGGGATAGCCCATATTTCAGCTTTACCTTGTTCATTCGGTGGATAATCTTCATAATTAACTTCAACGTTTTCACTTTGCCCATCCCAAGTGCCGACTTTCTTCACAATGAATGAAAAATCAGGGGCTTTAGCAAAGATAGCAAAATCTCCAGTGAAGTCAAAAGACACAGTCATATCTTTTCCATCTGCGGAAACAGTTGGAGTATGAGCTTGTCCTTCTGCTAAAGAACACCAAATCCACAATTCACGGCTAGCGCATTCCCCATCATCATTATGATAATGGATGGTAAGACTTGATGCTTTCACTGAAGCATTACGTTGAACCATGACGGGATTATTAAAATCCACAAATAAAGGATCATCATAAGTGACATTATCGGGTTCGAGATAGTCACTAGAATCTTTGATCAACGAATGTCTACTCACCAACGACAAAAGCATCGTGAGTGAAATCGCGGTCAATAAAAGGTTTCTTTTTTTCATAATCGTACCTCTTAAAACTAAAATATGTTAAGAACACTATAACACATCTACGTATACATGTGAATTTTTTATAAAAATTATAGTGGTTAAATCTAAATAAATTAGATATCAGTTCTTAAAGCGATAGAGGTTAACTTTAAATCTTTAGTACTTAGTTTTGAAATAAAAAAAACTAGACTTATTAATTAAGAAATAACTACAAAAAAATTGGCTTTTTAGTTAGTTTTAACAGCAAAATTGCTATTATTTGAATAAATTTATCAAATTGATTGAAAGGAAAAATAAAATTTATATTGATAATTACATAATTCAAATTGATGGTTATTTTAAAACAAAAAGAGGATTATTATTCCCTTACCATTTGTATGGTTTAGGCTTTAAGCTTTCTTCACCGCAATGGTGGCGGTTGTATTAGATAAAGACATGACTTTAAATGACCATCCAAGATTAGCGCCGCTATTAAGGCGAGTTCCTCTTACAAATTGATCTTGATAATCTTCCATAGTGAATGTATCACCTTCTAGGAATAAATCACGATAACTTAGCATGGAATTACTCTTATAAGTTTCTTTTGTGTCATTTCTAATGTATTGGAGCAAATTGTAATTTGCGTAGTCTTTTCCTAAAGGTGTCATATAAGGATTGTTTGTTCCATCATCATATGTATTACTCATCATAAAAATGACATTGCCAACACGTGGGTCATATTTAGGAGTTAGATTAATCGTGGAATCTCCAACTACTTGTACTAAACGAGCATCAACATGCCATAATCTAATTCCAGGTTTAAATGAACCAGTTGGGTATTTACCCATATAGGAATGTTTAGCGTCCAACTCATTTAAATCAGTGGGTGTATATAATTCGAGTAATAAATATTCATCAAAGGGCGATTTGCTCGCATTAAAACTATCAGTTAATAAAATTAAATCATGACTAGATTGGAAATCGTGAATGGTGATTTTACCAGATTCTGTAGGTATATAAGCCTTGCTCCAGCCTAAAGCTAGAACAGAATAAGGATCATGCCCACCGATATTTAAATCCTGCATAGAGAATCCACCCGCTGGGTTATAAGCATTATCAGAATAATCATAATAATCTTCTAAGCCAAAGCAGTGACCCATTTCATGAATATAAGTATGGGTATCAATCGTGCAGTAGGAATTGTCTCCTCTAGCATAGCTACTTCTTCCGGTTCTTTTTCCTGAAGTAGCTTCGTCATACATAAAATCATAACTAGCCCAGAAGAACGTATTAGGTCCAGGTTTACAGCGGTCTTGTTGACTGCTATCTTGCAACCAATAGCAATATGCCCACATATTTGAGGCATTATTGTTTCCTAAAGAAACATAATCAGGGGAAGCATAAATAAGCATGACTCCATCTAAATAGCCATTCGTGTCAAAATCAAAACTAGTTCTCTCTTCACTATCTTCTAAAGAGAAATACCAATCCACTACTTCGCACACCAAATTATTCGTAGCCTTATTATTCGTATAAAAATAAGATGAGGCTTTGTTGCATTCATACCAAGGAGAAACAGTGCCTCCTAAAGATAAGTTTCCGCGGCTCTCTTTTTCATAATAAGAACGAACACTATACCAGCCAGTGTTACCAAAATAGGCTTGATATATATCGTACCTAATATCTTCTTTATTATTTGGAGAAATATAAGCGGATGAATCGCTAAACCAAATGGGCACTACTAAGAGTTTAGGATTTCCTAGGGATGGGGTGCTATCAATTTTAAAATAACTATTCTCGGTATAATCATGATAAGTTCTATCCATCGCTGTTTCATTTATCATTAAATCATCCAAGGAGTTATAAGAATCTTTACCCCAATAGGAAAGACAAGAAGATAAAGCAATTCCTCCGAGTAACGATATAGCAATAAGTAAACGATTCTTTAATTTCATAAGTACTTTAATATGATAACAAATTCACATTTTAAATAAAATGTATTTGACAAGTTCGCATGCGAACGTTGATAATAGATATGCATCATTATGGAAAAAGCAAAAGACATTCTTTTTTACATTAAGGAATTAGATAAGAAGATTCGTGAAGATTTAGACAAGCGTTTATCTTTACACGATTTAACTTCTCAACAAGGAAGAATACTTTTCTATGTGTATCATCATAATGTTGATTTATCAAGCGAGGTTCATCAAATAGATATTGAACAGCACTTTGCTTTATCAAAATCTACAGTATCTGGACTCGTTAAAAGACTAATTAAAAATGGATTTCTCAAGAAAATACATAAAGGTCGTTATCCTTCCATAGAAACAACTGATAAAGGCAAAGCAGTTATTGAGGATGTACAAAGTAAAAGAGAAATCACTATTAATAAATTATTTAAAAATATAGATAAGGAAAAACAAAAAAGCATTGAAGAAAATCTCAAATTGCTCATTAAAAATATGGAGGAGGATCACTTATGAAAGAAAGTATTAAATTAATCTTATCGTCAGTGAGGCAGTACAAAAAATATGCCTTAATTACTCCTATATTCATGATAATAGAAGTCTTGTTAGAGACTTTGCTTCCTTTTGTTATGTCAATGTTAATCGATACGATTGAAAAGATTACCGATGTTAACGACATTATGACCACTTATAACTATGATAAGTTCAATATCTCAGTTTCTGTCTTTGGTTTAATCATGGTGTTAATTCTTATCACCTTTGGTTCGTTATTCTCAGGAATTATGGGTGGAAGATACGCCGCTAAAGCATCCGTTGGTATGGCGGCTAACCTTAGAGGTGACTTATATAGAAAGATACAATCTTTCTCATTTGCGAATATTGATAAATTCTCAGCCTCCTCCTTAATAACAAGAATGACCACTGATATATCTTATGTACAAATGTCATTCCAAATGATGATACGTATCGTTATACGTGCCCCATTAATGATGATATTTGCGTCCATCATGGCCTTTGTCACTGGCGGGTCTCTAGCCTGGATATTCATCGGTCTAGTTGTGGTCACGGGTTTAGGACTATTCTTTGTTGTAAAAGGTGCAATGAAGATATTTAGAAGAGTCTTTAAACGTTTTGATAAACTCAATCAATCTGTTCAAGAAAATGTTAACGGTATACGTGTTGTCAAAGCATACGTAAGAGAAGACTATGAAAAGGATAAATTCAATAAGGCAAGCGACGAAATCACCTATGACTTTGTCAAAGGTGAAAAGATTGTCGCCCTTAATGGACCAATCATGAATACAGCGATTCACGTTTCTAACGTTTTAGTTATCGCGATTGGCTCATACATCATCGCCACATCCGTAGAAGGTATTCAACGTAAACCAGATGGTTCAATAGAAATCTTATTTGGAAGTTTAACCATTGGACAAATGTCATCTCTTATTACTTATGGTATCCAAATCTTAACGAGTGTCATGATGATATCCATGATTATGGTTATGCTTGTTTTATCTATTGAATCAGTGAGAAGAATTGGTGAAGTGCTTAAAGAAGAACCTTCGATTGTTAATCCAGAAAACCCAATCTATGAAGTTAAAAATGGAGATATCACATTCAATAACGTGAGATTCAAATATAAACCAGAAGCCGAGAAAAACACGTTAGAAAATATTAATTTAACCGTAAAAAGCGGACAATTTATTGGAATTTTAGGAACAACTGGTTCAGGAAAGACTAGTGTTATCAATCTCATTTCTCGTTTATATGACGTCAGTGAAGGTGAGGTTCTTGTTGGGGACCATAACGTTAAAGATTATGACCTAGTTTCTTTAAGAGACGCAGTCGCTGTCGTCTTACAAAAGAACGTTTTATTCTCAGGCACGATTGAATCAAACCTCAAGTGGGGAGATATCAACGCTAGCGAAGAAGAAATGAAAAAAGCTTGCACTATCGCTCAAGCGCAAGAATTCATTGATACATTTAAAGATGGATATAAGACACGCGTCGAAGAAGGAGGAAATAACTTCTCCGGAGGGCAAAAACAAAGACTTTGTATTGCACGCGCTATTTTAAAGAAACCTAAGGTATTAATTCTAGATGACTCCACCAGCGCTGTTGATACAAAGACTGATAGATTAATTAGAAAAGCATTAAAAGAGGACTTGCCAGAGATGACTAAAATTGTCATCGCCCAACGTATTTCTTCTATAGAAGACGCTGATCAAATCATCATTATGGAAGACGGTCATATTAACGCCATTGGAACTAGTGAAGAACTTTTAAAGAACAATCCAATTTATCAAGAAATCTATCATACACAAAATAGAGTAGGAGGTAATGAGTAATGCCACCTGTAAGAATTAGAGAAGCAGGCCGTGCCAAAAAAGGCACAATGAAACGCCTTGTCAAAAAACTATTTAAACTTTATCCATGGAGAATGGTTATTGTTGCTATTTGTATTGTTTTTAATGTTATCGCTAACTTATCAAGTTCTATCTTTGCGGGATTAGTAACAGGCGTATTAACCACTACGATTGTTTCTAATGAAGGCGCGGTTAATCCTTTTGATATTACAAAAACTTACCCAGCATCAGTTATGGGTGGAAGTATCACTATTAAGAGCAATGTTTCTATTCTGTTAATTATTTTAATTATTATATACGCGATTGGTGTTTTTGCTGCTTGGTGGTGGGCACGTATGATGGCTATCACTACTCAACAATTCCAAAACAAAATGAGAAAAGAAATGTTTAATCATATGCAGGATTTACCGATTAAATATTTTGATACACACGCTCACGGGGACATCATGTCCATGTATACAAATGATATTGATACTATCCGTCAATTCATTTCTCAGTCCCTGCCAGAAATGCTTAGAACTGGTTTAGCGGTCTTATTCACATTAACCATGATGATGATTAATAGTATCTATATGACATTAGTGGTCTTGTTAGGATTGATCGCTATGTTCTTAAATACCAAGATTATCGGTGGAAGAAGCGCGAAGTACTTTATGAAGCAACAAATGATTGTGGGTAAAGTTGAAGGCAATATCCAAGAATCCATTAGAGGATTAAAAGTTATCAAAGTCTTCTCTCATGAAGAAAAATCAGCGGAAGAATTTGACACTATAAATAATGAATTATGTGAAGCTTCTACTGAAGCAAATATCCACGGTAATATTACAATGCCTATTAATGGTAATATTGGAAATATTATGTACGTTCTTGTGGCTATTATGGGTTGTATTATTTATGTTACTCCTAACTTCAATAACTTTACCTTAACTGGTATCCACGTAATGGAGAAAGAAGCATTCTATGCCACATTAGTATCCTTCTTATTATTAACAAGAATGTTTACTAATAACGTCTCCCAATTCTCGCAACAAGTTACCTTTATCGTTATGGGTATGGCGGGCGCTTCACGCTGCTTTGACTTACTTGATGAAAAGATTGAAGAAGATGATGGCTATGTTACTTTAGTTAATATTGTTAAACATGAAGATGGATCTATAGAAGAAGTAGATTATCATACCCATGATTATGCATGGAAACATCCTCATAAAGCCGATGGCTCCTTAACATATACAGAACTTAAAGGTGATATCGTCTTAACTGACGTTGACTTTGGCTATGTACAAGATAAATTAGTTTTGCATAACGTTAGTATCTATGCTCACCCAGGACAAAAGATTGCCTTTGTGGGTGCGACAGGCGCGGGTAAAACCACTATTACTAATTTAATTAATCGTTTCTATAACATCGCGGATGGTAAGATCCGTTATGATGGAATCAATATTAATAAAATTAAAAAGGCAGATTTAAGACGTTCATTAGGTATTGTCTTACAAGATACCAACCTATTTACTGGAACAGTAATGGATAACATTAGGTACGGTAAATTAGACGCTACTGATGAAGAAGTATATAAAGCTGCCAAAATCGCTAATGCTTATGACTTCATTTCTCGTTTACCTGAAGGTTTTAATACAGTCTTAGAAGGAGATGGTAGTAACTTATCTCAAGGGCAAAGACAATTAATTTCTATTGCTCGAGCGGCTGTTGCTGACGCACCAGTGATGATTCTTGATGAAGCTACTTCCTCTATTGATACAAGAACAGAAAAGCTTGTTTCTGATGGCATGGATGGCCTTATGAAAGGAAGAACTGTCTTTGTTATTGCTCATAGATTATCCACTGTACAAAATAGCGATGCGATTATGGTTTTAGACCACGGTCACATTATTGAAAGAGGTAGTCATGACGACCTCATTAAACAAAGAGGAATGTATTATCAACTTTATACTGGTTCAGTGGAATTTGAATAAAAAACTAGCAATTTAAACGTATTTTTAAAGGAAAAATGATTATGGATGAGAATTTAAAAAGATTTATAGAGTATGTCAAAATTGATACCCAATCAAATGATAAAGCCGGAACAACTCCATCAACAGAAAAGCAAAAAGATCTATCTAGATTATTAGTTAAACAGTTAAAAGAACTTGATTTAACTGATGCCTATTTAGATGAATTTGGAGTGGTCTATGCTCATTTAAAAGGTGAAGGTGATAGGATTGGTTTAAATGCTCATGTTGATACTGCTCTAGAAGTCACTGGAAAAGGTGTAAATCCTCGTCTAGTTGAAAAATATGATGGTGAGAATATTAAGTTAAGTGAGAAATACACATTAGAAGTAAAGCAGTTCCCCCATATGAAAGAACATATTGGTCATGATTTAATTGTTACTGATGGAAATACTCTTTTAGGTGCAGATGATAAAGCTGGTATAGCTATTATTATGGGGGCCTTAGCCTTCTTAAAGGCTCATCCAGAAATCAAACATAAAAATATCTCTGTGGCGTTTACTCCTGATGAAGAAATCGGAGAAGGCCCACTACATTTTGATTTAAAGAAAATGGATGCGGATTATGCCTTTACAATTGATGGCTCTTATATAGACACAATAGAGAATGAAAACTATAACGCCTTAGGTGTTCATTTAAAGGCGCATGGCGTCGCTGTTCATCCAGGAGAAGGAACAAATACATTAATTAATGCTTTCCTCTTATTAAGTGAGGTCATTGATAATTTGCCAAGCAATGAAACTCCTTATTACGCTAAAGAAGATGGAGGTTATTGGCATGTTAACGATGTTAATGGTAATAATGAAATCTGCTCTTTAAGCATGATTTTAAGAGATTTCTCAAAGGAAGGCATTCAAAGAAGAAAAGAATTAATCGTTGAAGCAGTTAACAAAGTTAACGCTAAATATCCAACCGCTCATGTTGATGTTGAAATAAAAGAACAATATGAAAATATGAAGCAATTTGTAGATAAAGATCCACGGCCATGCGCTTTAGCAGAAAAGGCTCTAAAAGAAAACGGGATAACACCTAAATATAAAAAGATTAAAGGTGGAACGGATGGCGCTACATTCTCTAAAATGGGATTAGTAACACCTAATCTTGGAACTGGTAGTTACAACCACCACGGCCGTTATGAGTTTTTAGATGTTCAAGAATTTAATAAAATGATTGATGTTGTGATTTCACTAGTGAGGATAGATTAATGGAAACAATTAAAAAGAATAGTAAATTTATCTTTTCTCTTAAGATTATTACAGTACTTCTATATTTATTTGGAGCCACTGCGGTTATCATATTGGCATTTACCAAAGAAGAATATGAATTAATCCCACTAGGAATCATATTAGCGGGGGCAGGAACCATTGAAGTGCTATACCATTATGCAAGTGAACATAAAGGCGGAAAGTATATCCATGACTTTATCTTCGCGCTCATAGAAATTGCTCTAGGAATCTTCTTCATAGTAGGTTCAACATTTGGTTTATCTTTAGACACCGCATGTCTAATTTGGGGTATATTTGAAATAGCTAAAGCAGGATTAGAATTAATTGAAAAATATCAAGAGATTAAAGTATTAAAATATCATATGATTCCTGATGTATTATTAACCTTACTTACATTAGTCTTTGGTATTTTATTATGTATCCATACAGAAGAAGGAATTAAAGTACATTTAATAGTCACTTCAGTTGTATTTTATTCCTACGCTGTAATTCTATTTATAAGATTTTTCTTCTTAAAACTGGAGGACAAATATGAATAAGATTAATGTTATTTTAGATTGCGACCCCGGTCATGATGACGCAATGGCTATACTACTCGCTGGTTACGCTCCTAATATCAACTTACTTGGAATTACAGTCATCGCAGGAAATCAAACAATTCGAAAAACAGCCTTAAATGCAGCTAATGTTGCGAGTTTTTTAAATATTAATGCCCCAATTGCTATTGGAGAAAAGAATCCTCTAGTCAGAGATAGAATTATTTGTGAAGAGATACATGGAGAGTCTGGATTAGATGGATTTATCTTTCCAAAATATGAACACCATTATGAAAAAGAAAAAGCTTATCAATTTATCATTAATGAGTGTTTAAAACACGATAAAGTCACGATAGTCGCTACTGGCCCATTAACTAATATTGCCTTAGCCATAAAAGCTGAACCTGAAATTATCCCACATATTGAAGAGATAGTTTTCATGGGCGGCTCATTAACAAATGGTAATATTTCCCCGGCAGCGGAGTTTAATATTCTTTGTGATCCAGAAGCTGCTCATATTGTTTTAACTAACGGAATTAAGACGAGAATGATTGGTTTAAATATCACTCGCCAAGTCTTAGTGACTCCTCAAGTTATTGAACGTATGGAAAAAATTAATAATAAGGCTAGCGATATGTTTACGAAACTTATGGAAGTCTTTAACGCTAACCAAAATAAAACTTTCGGCATTGAAGCGGCTCCTTTACATGACCCAGTCACTATCGCTTGTTTAATTGATGAATCATTATTAACTTATCAAGATATGAATGTTGAAATAGATTTATCTCATGGACCATCATATGGAAGAACTAACTGTGATGTCTTTTCCTATTTAAAGAAAGAAGCTAACTGCAGGGTTGCTATTGATATTGATGTTAATAAATTCTGGGATATCCTAGAAAAAGGAATCAAATATTATGGCTAAGATATTAATTATTGGATCTATTTCTATAGATAACGTTGTTTATACCGAAACTATGCCCTCTAAAGGCACCACTGTATTTGGCAAATCATATTTCTCAAATGTAGGTGGTAAAGGGGCTAATCAAGCCTGTGCATCTTTATTTTTAGGTGGAGATGTTATCTTCTATGGGACACTTGGTAAAGATAAAAACGGTGAATATGCTTCTTCCTTTTTAAAAGAGCAAGGACTTAATTGCTTATTAAAAGAATCAAATAAAGGAACTGGTTATGCTTCTATTACCGTTGATACCATACAAGGAGAAAACCAAATCGTTATTGTTCCCGGAGCAAATTTAGATATACATAAGGAAGATATCGATAAAATCGATAACTTATTTAAGGAAGCGGACTATTTCCTTATTCAATTAGAGAATCCTGTGGAAACTGTCGTTTATGCTTTAAAGAAAGCAAAAGAATATGGTTGCACTACTTTATTAAATCCCGCTCCATATCACGAACTCCCTGAAGAAGTATTCCCTTATATTGATTTCTTTATTCCTAATGAACATGAATTAGATAGTTTTGTTGATGTTGATATCTCTTATAGCGATAAAGCTAGGGCCTTACTTGCGTACGGCGTTAAGAATGTTATTGTCACTTTAGGAGAAAATGGATCATTGCTAGTAAACAAAGACGAAGAAGTTAAAGTTGAGGCTCATAAAGTAAAAGCGGTAGACACTACTGGTGCTGGTGACTCCTTCATCGGAGCGTTCCTAACAGCTTTATCTCAAGGGAAAAGCGTTACTTACTCCATGGAATTTGCGTCCCTTTGTAGCAGTAAAACAGTATGTAAAAAGGGAGCAATATTATCACTCCCAAAACTTACTGACTTATAAAATTTCCGTCTAAAACACGGATTTTTTATTATAAATTCATTAATTCTATCACTTTTTCTTTATATTCTTGTTCATCGGTTAAAAACGTATATCCGTGTCCTGCTCCATGACCTTGAACATAGTATTTATGAGAACTATCACAGGCCTCGTAATTTCTTTTGCTTTGATAATCTTTTACAAATTTATCTGAATCACCATGAGCAAATAGGACTGGTATATTGATATCCTTCATGATTTTTCTTGTATCAACTTGTTTCATAGAGAAGTGGGCAAATAGACGACACCACCAGTTCGCGAAGATTAAAAAGAATCTAGCGACTGGTTTAGAAACGAATTTACCTATCTCATCTACAAATTGAGCGTGGATAGAATAATAAGCGCTATCTACGACAATGGCCTTTACTCTAGAAGAATAAGGCTTATAAAAAGACATCATAAGACCAGCTCCACCCATAGAGATACCTATAAGGTATATAGGGAGAGTATTTAATCTTTCCATATATTCTTCCCATAGATGGATATCATCTCGTTCATAAATACCAAAGGTGATATATTTACCTTCACTTGGTCCGTGAGATCTTTGATAAATAATTAAGACATTAGATTCTTGATTATAGTACCATCTATGGCTTAAAGAGAAATCAAATTCTGGTTTCCCTCTATAGCCATGAATCATAATGACATTTCTTTTTGCGTTTGGGTGAATAAATAATTTAGCTTTTAATGTCAAATTGTCATTTGATTTAATATCAACCCATTCGCCGTTATTCTTATACCATTCATAATCTTCATAAGCTTGAGATTTAAATGGTTCAGAAAAAGAAAAAATGACTTCATTTTTATCCGTATTCCAGGAACTATAGCGATTGACTGCTAAATGAAAAACAATCAAAGAGAAGATGATCATTAATAATAAACAACCACCAACGATTCCTAGAAGGATATAAAGCCATTCCATCTATTATTTATTTCTTTTGGACGCGACCTTTGTTTTTACCTTTAGAAGCGTGAGTTAAGAAACCAACACCTTGGTTCTCTGCCATTTGTTTGGTATAAGCTTCAGCTTCGGCTTTGGTATCGAAAAGTTTAATCACTTTGTCACTACCAGCGCGGAAAACTTGCCATTTACCATCGCTTGCTCTTTTAGAAAGATGATAAGATGCATTTTTCTTAGGAGCGGGTTTAACTTCTTTTTTAGCTGCCATAATATAATTCTCCTTAATTAAATAAATTATATATTATTTATTTGCTTTCAATAATGTTTTCTTTAATTATCTTGTTAAATTCATCTAACTCTTCAAGTGTATATAACTCTTCATTTGCAACTTTAATAAATTCATCCACTGTGAAAGGTAAATTACAAACAAATTTAGCATCTGCTTGATAAAGGAAATACGCCCTCATAACTAAAACCATATTTATGACTTTAGGTTTCTTATTTATAAATAAAGATAGGAACTTATTAATTCTATCTTCGTTCTCCATAAGCGCGTTAGGGATTGTTCTTCCACCAACAAGCCAAATGGGTTCATCAATCTCTCCAATGACTGTACCTTTATTAGATTTTCTTCTAATAACAAAGATACCGCCTTTTGTGATTAACATATGATCGATAAGAAAAGGCTTCTTATCTATATCAAGAAAAGAAACATCAGAATAATAATAGCCATGATATTTATTACAAATCTCTTTTAATTCATCTTCAACAAAGTCGATATCAATATCGTGCCAATAATCTTCGATATCTTCTTCGTCATCAAATTCATCTTTATAATCTTTTAAATCCATAGGTTATACCTATATTCATTATAACAACAAAATTAATACCAAAGAGGATGACTTCTAGTTAGTTTTAAGACTCTATCATGGATCTTATCTAACATAGTATCGTCATCCTTATATTTAAAGGCTAAATCAATACATTCAGCAATCTCCACCATATCAGCCTCATTAAATCCACGAGAAGTAATCGCTGCAGTCCCCATTCTTAAGCCAGAAGATATCATTGGGGGCAATGTATCAAAAGGAATACTGTTTTTATTAACAGTAATACCAACTCTATCTAGTAAAGTTTCTGCTTCTTTACCACTTAATCCACGAGAAGAGAAGATATCCACTAGTAAAAGATGGTTATCTGTACCTCCAGTAATAAGTTTATAGCCACGCTGAATAAGTTCATCCGCTAAGCGGTGACAGTTATTAACTATGTTTTGCGCGTATTCCTTAAAGCTTGGCTCTAATGCTTCTTTAAAACAAATAGCCTTGCCCGCAATAACATGCATTAATGGTCCACCTTGAATGCCTGGGAAAACTACAGAATTAATCTTCTTATAAATCTGATAGTTATTAGTCATGATAATGCCACCTCTAGGACCCCTTAAAGTCTTATGAGTGGTACTTGTCACAATATCTGCATAAGGAATAGGAGAAGGGTGTAATCCAGTAGCGACTAAACCCGCAATATGAGCCATGTCCACCATGAAAAAAGCCCCTATTTCGTCACTAATTTCCTTAAATTTAGCAAAATCTATCATTCTTGGATAAGCAGAAGCGCCCGCTAAAATAAGACGTGGTTTAATCTCTATAGCTAGTCTTCTTACCTCATCGTAATCAATAAATCCTTCCTTAGTTAAATGATAAGAATAGAATTCATAATCTTGTCCAGAAAAGGAGAGTTGATGACCATGTGTTAAGTGCCCACCTTGATCAAGAGACATAGACAAAACCTTATCACCCTTATTAAGCAAAGCGCGATATGCGGCCATATTCGCCGTGCTACCAGAATGAGGTTGCACATTAACATATTTAACGTTAAAAAGTTGCTTACATCTTTCACGAGCAAGATTTTCAATCTCATCAACGTTAACACATCCACCATAATATCTCCTTGATGGATATCCTTCTGCATATTTATTAGTTAATATTGATCCTACTGCTTCTAAGATATCGTTACTAACATAGTTCTCACTAGCAATTAGTTCAATATTGTCTTCTTGTCTTTTTCTTTCTTCAGTAATGAAGTGTTTAATTTCTTTATCTAACATAAAAACACTCCTTTCATTGAGTGAGATTATATCTCAAAGTATTGCCTCATGGTAGAAAAAGATAAAAATATTTTAAGAGTTTGAAAGAGTGTCAAATAAACGTGTCAAAAGTAAAAAATAGGCATTTTTGTATACTACAGTAAACACTTTTGCCTATATTTTACTTATTTTGCTTCTATATCTTCTCTATATGTATCATGGGTATCAGGGTTATAAATCTCTGATATCCACATAATCGTGTGACTATTTACCTTGCCTATATTAGTAATCTCATGAGTGTAATAAGGAAGGATATCAACTGGGTGAGAGTTAAGTCCACTAGCAGTGACGTCTAACATCGTATTATCCTTAACACTTCTTTGTCTAATACGGCATGTTCCCACTACGGTATAGAATATTTCTTTTTTATAGGTATGATAATGCCCGCCTTTGACAATTCCAGGGAAAGAAACATTATCACTTATTTGCCCCCATTTTTTAGATTTATATAATTCTTCAAATGAGCCTCTATTATCGCTAGCAAAGTTAAAACTATATCCTGGATCAGAAAGATAATCACAGAATGTTTTAAATAGTTTTAATTCAAATTCATCATGAATTAGAGGTAAGTGCCTATCTGATTCTATTTCTTGTTTAAAGTAATAAAGTAAATCAGCAAGTCTACCTAAAGAACAATCATGAATGGGATTCACTTTTAAAATATCTTTAGAGCCTTTATGGTTGTTATCTTTGATAATAGAGATAAATGTCGCACATATATCATCCACGTAATTAAAGTGGACAACATATTCTCTATCTCTAATTTCTATTGGTAAATCATGAGCGATGTTATAGCAAAATGTCGCACATGCAGAGTTGTAATTAGGTCGACACCATTTACCAAAGACATTAGAAAGCCTAAAGACGTATACAGGAAGGCCGCTCGCTAATAGGTAGTCTTCACCCATCTTCTTACTTTTACCATAATCATTATCTAATTCAGCTTGTGTGGAACTAGACATAATAATAGGAATATTTTTACCACTAGATTTAATTAAATCTACAACCTTCTTTGTGAAGTTAGTGTTACCGTCATAAAACTCTTCTTTACTTAATGGGCGATTAATACCGGCTAGATGGATAATAAAATCAGCTTCATTAATAAAATTAATAAGGTCTTCTTCTTTATTATCTAAATCGTACTTTAAAACATCTATACCTTCTCTAGATAGATGAAGGCACATATGTTTACCTATAAAGCCATTCGCACCTGTGACAAGTACTTTCATAAACTTATTCTTTTCTCCAAACCATCTTATTCACAACGCCGGTATAAGATTGGATTAATTTCACAACCTTATCAGACACATTTGTGTCTATATAGTCTCTTACTGGTTTACATCCTGCTTTATTAAGCACAGCGACTTCCACCGCTTGAAGAAGATTCTTGGTGTCAATGCCCGCTAAAACGAAGCAAGCTTCGTCAAGCGCTTCTGGTCTTTCAGTAGATGTTCTAATACAAACTGCCGCGATTGGTCTATTAATAGAGGCATAGAAACTACTTTCTTCTGGAAGTGTACCACTATCAGAAACAACGCAAAATGCATTCATTTGTAAATTGTTATAGTCATGGAAACCTAGAGGTTCATGCATTACTACACGTTTATCTAACTTAAAGCCAGTCTTTTCCAGTTTCTTCTTACTACGAGGATGACAAGAATAAAGGATTGGCATATCATATTTTTCCGCTAATTGGTTAATCGCGTTAAATAAGGAATAGAAGTTCTTATCAGTATCGATGTTTTCTTCTCTATGCGCGCTTAAAAGGATATATTTACCTTTTTGTAAGTTGAGTCTAGTAAGAATATCGCTATTTTCAATCGATTTTAAGTTATTTGAGAGCACTTCCGCCATTGGGGAGCCTGTGACATATGTTCTTTCTTTTGGTAGCCCCGTATCGGCTAAATAACGTCTAGCGTGTTCACTATAAGCTAAATTAACATCGGAGATAATATCCACAATTCTTCTATTAGTCTCTTCTGGTAAACATTCATCTTTACATCTATTACCGGCTTCCATATGGAAGATGGGGATATGTAAACGTTTCGCACCTATCACTGATAAGCAGCTATTCGTGTCACCTAAGACTAAAACTGCATCAGGTATATGTTCCACCATCGCTTGATAAGATTTAGCAATGATGTTGCCCATTGTTTCTCCTAAATCATTACCCACCGCGTTTAAATAAATATCAGGATCTTTGATTCCTAAATCTTTAAAGAACACGCCGTTTAAGGTGTAATCATAATTTTGTCCAGTATGGACAAGTAATGTATCAAAATAATCTCTACATTTATTAATGACCGCGGCTAGACGAATAATCTCTGGTCTAGTACCAACGATAATCATTAATTTGATTTTTCCATTATTTTTAAAAGGCATAGATAATCCTCCTATTCGTGTTGTCTGACTGGTCCACCGAATAATTCAAGTTTCTTTAATAACTGTTTCATTCCTTCAACATCAAGTCTACCAGTATTATGAGATGTATATGATTCTCCTAAATTGAGTTTCTTATTACCTTTAGAGAAGTATTTATCATAATTAAGGTCACGGTTATCCGCTTTAATACAGAAGAAGTTGCCCATATCAACGGACTTAAGCATTTCTTCTTGTGTAACAAGAGTTTCGTATAGTTTCTCACCGTGTCTAGTACCAATATAGGAGATACCAGTCTTACTATTAGTTAAATCAATAACAGCTTTCGCTAATGTTTCAATCGTGGCCGCGGGTGCTTTTTGGACAAATAAGTCACCTTGTTCGCCGTGTTCAAAAGCATATAAGACTAAATCCACTGCATCATCAAGAGTCATCATAAATCTAGTCATATCTGGGTTAGTGATGGTTATTGGTTTACCTTCATGGATTTGATTTAAGAATAAGGGGATAACAGAGCCACGAGACGCCATAACGTTACCATATCTAGTTAAACAAAGTACTGTATCTCCTGGAAGAAGTTGCCTACTTCTAGCAATAACATTCTTTTCCATTAAGGCTTTAGAGATACCCATCGCATTAATTGGATAAGCAGCCTTATCAGTAGATAAGAAGATAGCCTTCTTCACATGATTACGCACACAAGCGGTAATAACATTGTCGCTACCAATAACATTGGTACGTACAGCTTCCATTGGATAGAATTCACAAGATGGGACTTGTTTTAATGCCGCTGCAGAGAAGACATAATCTACTCCTTTAAAAGCATCAATGATGCTATCTAAGTTACGTACATCACCGATATAGAACTTAAGTTTCTCGTTATTATATGCTTTGCGCATATCATCTTGTTTCTTCTCATCACGAGATAAAATTCTAATCTCTTTTATATCAGTATCTAAGAAACGGTCCACTACGGCATGACCAAATGAACCGGTACCACCAGTGATTAATAAAACCTTTCCTTTTAATATTGATGTATCTTTAGCCATATATTCCATAAGTCTATCTTTAATCCCTTCTAATTTAATTTGATCGGCATTTGCTTCGTTAGTTTCATAATTCACATATGTTCTAAGTGGCATACCAACGATATCCGCCACTTCCTTTTGTGTTAATTTGCAATTTTTGCGTATTTCTTTAAGTGTCATAATAAAAACCTCGAGTATATTATATAACCCAAGGCTTCTATGTCAATAAAATATGCAAATATTGCAGTTGCCTGCTTTTATTTTGCACCCTTATGTTTTAACACTGCGGGGATAGTTAATATCAATAATTTGAAGTCGAAGAATAATCCTCTTTTTTGGAAATAGGCGAGTTCTAGTTTTTGTCTTTCGCCTGTTTCAAATTCAGCATCATTTCTTGCATATACTTGCCAATATCCAGTTAAGCCTGGTCTAGCTAAGAGAATGATTTCTTTTTCTTGCTCATTGAAGTGTTCTTCTAACTCAACTTTAGTAATAGGGCGAGGACCAACGAATGTCATTGAACCACCAAAGATATTAAATAATTGAGGTAATTCATCTAAAGAAGTCTTTCTTAAGAAGCGACCGATCTTTGTAATTCTTGGATCGTTATCAAGTTTTCTTTCCCTAATCCAAATCTCTTTTTGTTCTGGAGTAAGATATTTATCAATATTACTCTCTGCATCTATATACATTGAGCGGTATTTCCAAACCTTAATAGTTTTACCTTTTCTTCCTACTCTTACATCTTTAAAGAGGATTGGTCCTTTAGATGAACATTTAACTATAATAGCTAAGATTAAAAGTAACCAAGAAAGTAAGACTAAAAAGATAAAGGAAAAAAGAATATCAAAGAACCTTTTAAAGAAATAATAAAATGGTCCAACTTTTTTAATACCACGAGAATCTTTTTTCATAACTATTTAATGTAACCTTCCATTTTTTCAAGAATACTATCTTTAAAATCTTTTGATAATTGTGCTGTATCGATAGCCTTATCATGAGCGAGCACTGATTCAAAACTATCAATTACCCCTTGTCCATTTTCAAAATTTTTGAAGCCGAATTGATTTAAAATACCAGCGTTTTTAAAACCCCACTCTTTATAAGAGAATCCAATCACTTTAATACCAGATGAAATAGCGAGTATACTCGCATGCAGACGCATAGAAATGAGCAAATCGTGCTTCTTATAAATTGATTTTAAAATGTATGGGTCGTTGTTTTTGAAGAATCCAATATTCTTAATACCCTTTTCCAATAGCTTTTTGTAAAAGGCATTCATGAAAGGATAATCTTTCTCTGTTTGGCAGATAAAGTTAAATTGATACTCTGGATAATTTGTAATCAAATGTTCATAAGTATTTGCGATATCGGCTTTTTTATCTTCAGAAATTTCGCCTATGTCACCAATAGATGTCAAACGACAATTAATAGCAATATTCTTTGTTTTAACTAATGTAAGATGCTCGTCCATTTTTTCAACAACAGGCTCATTAGAAAAGAATGCCAAGTCACAAGAAAGGGAATATTTTTGTTCGTCGAACATTCTATGTTCCTTAAAATATGAATAAGATAACGGGTCACGTAGGAAAATATAATCAAACACATTCAAAGTTTTTTCTAATTTTCTTAATGCCTTTTTACTTTTGGCTGTGGTTGTTGATTGAGGCATACAAATAACTGTTTTGCCATGTTTTTTAGCGTACTTAAGAGGGAAAAATAACGCTTTCATTCTAGATCTATCGGCAAACGAATTTGTTCTTAAAAAATTGCCCCCGTTAAATAAGACTAGGTCAGCTTCTTTTATTTCCTTCTTCATGTTCTTATTGAAGCTTGGGAAACTTGAAATAACGAAACCACTTAAATAAGATTTAAGTTTTGAAAGTTTACTTCCGTCACGATTATATTTTATATAGCCTGGCTTCACGTTGATATTAGGATGATATTTAAGCGTCAACCATTTTGATCTGACGAATAAATTTTCTTTGCCAGAATATCTAGAAACAACGGTGATAGAAATATCATGGATGCATTCTAATAAATCGAGCAATCCAAAACATATCGCCATATCGCCGGCATTTTTTTCGGAATAAAGATAATAAACAAGCACTTTTTTCATAATAAATTATAATTCAGAAAGAAATCTTTCAATTTTAATTGAGACAGATTCTTTCGAGTTCCTTCCTTTGATAAAATCTTTTGCTCTTGTACCAAAAGAAATATTATCATCTTTCAATAATTTAAGATAGGTATTTAAGGCGTGCGTTATTTCTTTTTCGACGTCTTCGCCTTTGCCTTCAATCTTTAATATATATGGTGCATAATCCTTAGGTATACCTTCATACATATAAGCAATTGTGGGTGTAGCAGAACCCAAGCATTCGATTATTTTAGAATGGAAGCTATATTTTGAATATTCATTTTTTGGTGATTCCGGAACAATTAAAAATGCTGATGAGGACAACAAATCCAAAACATCTTGTCTTGGAATAAAACCTAAGAAAAGCACATTTTCGTTATTCTTTGCTAGTTCTTTAATTTCCTCTTCTGCCTCTCCTTTACCACAAATAACTAACTTGTATGAGGAAGATAAATCACACTTATTAAATGCTTTAACTAATTCTAAAACACCATAGCTCTTAGAAAGACCTCCACAATAAACAATTTGTTTCTTAAATGAGGAACGGTCTTTATTTTGAATATCTTCATCCTTCGCAACGCTTTCAATTTGCAATTGCTTTTGTACTCTATTGTTTAAGTAAGCACCCATACCTTCAGTAATAGGAATTAAGCCATCAATATAAGAAAGTGATTTCATAAAACGTTTCGCCAAATGTTGACGCAACAATCGATGCTTAAATGATGTTTTTTTATTGACAATAAAATTAGGTAAATCAGGAAGTAAAAGAATCGACTTCGTTTTTGGATTAATCTTTTTAACGAGTTTAAAAAGTCTCCAATCATGATAAGTGGAAAAAACAATATAATCAGATTGCCTAATCTTTTCAACAACGATCTTACTTGATTTGATATGTTTATAATAATAAACATCTTGATATTTTTTAGTAACAAGTTTAGAGAAAAATGGTTTTGGATATTCTTCCTTATTTTCAAAATCCTTTATATATGGCAAAAACGGACGATTGATTCTCGATACCGTCATATTAGAAATAAGGCAAATTGAAGCAAGAAAACCAGCTTCATAATTAGAAATAGCAACGCCAGGAAACCTCTTCCCATATTCAGCAACATCTTTCTCGAAAGAATCGTTTTGATAAACGTGAGAGAAAAACAATAAATTCTTTTTGATTAAATCCGCCATTTTAATTTCCCTCAATCATTTTTTGGATAGTATCAATATTATTTTCAAAGGCGAATCGCTTTCCTGATTGAATCGCATTTTTATGAAGTTCCAAAAGCATGTCGCGGTTATTTAATAATAACAGCAACTTGCTTTTTAAATCATCCTTGTCACCGATTTTAAATATAAGACTATCAACACCATCTTTTATTATGTCGTTAACTTGTGTAAACGAAGAGGTAACCAAAGGCACACCCGCAATCAATGCCTCAATTAAAAAACCAGGGGTGCCTTCACCAACATATTTCGTAGGAAGACAAGCTATCGTATTTTTCTTTAAAACTTCATCGGCTTCTTTATTGGGGATTGGTCCATAATAAGAAACATTATCATTTAAATATCCATTAAAAATGGATTCTTGATTATCATTTAAATGTTTTTCACCATAGATATTTAATTTAACTTTGTTCGAGTGCTGTTCTTTATTAATTGCATTAACAACATCCATTAAATCGAGTATTCCTTTTTCTTCTACAACTCGTGAAATAAAGACAACATTTATTGATTCGCCATCACATTTATATTCGTTATTTTGGTTGTTACTAGAAAACCTGATGTTTGGTAAAACAAATACATTATCTAAGCCATAAAAAGAGGTGAAACATCTAGCCAAGGTATCATTTTGCACCACAACCAAATCTAAACGCTTTAGCTGTTTCGCCATTTTCTTATCTTTCATTCCGGAAAAATCTAAATTGTTAATAAATTTATTAACAAATTCATTATCTTTATTGTTTAAAATAGGATTTAATGGTCCAGTACCAAACGGAGCTAACACAATTCTTTTTTTGTATTTCTTATTCAAAAATAAAACAAACTTAACTAACTGGCGGCAAGCATTTCCCCCAAACATCAAAACAACTGTATCGCCAAACTTCAGTGCTTGTTTTAAATTTTTCAATAGCTTAAAAACATGAATTTTTGACATCGTTGTCGAAAACAATTTGACTGAATAACCAATAGTTTCAAATGCTTGTTTATATATAAAAATTTTAGGGTTTGTTTTACCTTCTGAAGCGTTTTGTTTAACTGGGCCCACTATTGAAACATTCATATTATTTGTTCTCCGTTAATTTGTCTAATTCGTCATAAAAACACAATATATTGAGTTCTTCAATAGATGTTTTCTTCGCATTATTTTTCATATTTTGATGTTCTTGTAGTCTTAAATTAAAACAATTTTCCAAAGCTTTAGCAAAAGAATGAACATCATCGCCCTTAACCTCAAAGGAATTTATACCATCTCTAAGATATAAACCGAGATCACTTGTATAATTTGTGACTGGTGGAACACCATATTCAAGGCTTTCAGATATTTTTGTTGGAAAACCACATTTTGCATACCTTTCATTAAATGGTCTTAATAATAGTGAAAAATCACTATTTAAGTAGAACTCAATAACTTTTTTAAATGGTATACGACCATAGAAATGCACTATTTGCTTTAGTCTATTAATCTCTGCTTTTTTAAATCCTTGCTTTTTTAGCCATGTTTGATCAACACCCAATATTGATACTTGGCTACGTTTAAACAGATTATCATCTAATAACAAGAATGCTCTTAAGATATCAGGCAAATTATCCTTAGCACGCGGATTGCCACAATAAATAAACTTCACAATACCATTCTCGGAATATTTACTTTGAATTGAAACATTGGTGTTATTAACAACAAATGGAATGCGAACAACTTCACATCCTCTTTTAAGATACATATCTTCAAGGGCGGAACTAATGGCAATTATTTTTCCATCTAACGGTAAAATATGACTGTTATAGTGTATGTTTTCCTTAAAACCCTTAGAAAACAAACCATTGAAACGATATTCACAAGGAGAATAATATTCTACGATGGAATAAATAAACATTGCCTTTTGGAATTTGTTTCTTCTTTTTGAATTATGATTAAGTTTTTTAAAGAATCTAGGATCAATAAAAACAACATCGACATCATTATGATGTTCTAAAGCATACTCAATTATCTTTGAGTCTAATCTATGGTGATTTAAAACTTTTTGAATTAAATTTGGCTTTTTATATCTTTTGAGAGATATAACTTTAGAATTATCTATTTGAACTTCTTTTTGATATGGTGTATCTCCAAATCCAAGGAAAACACAATCATAACCCCTATCTTTAAAGTACTGAGAAAAAACCCAATATCTCTTAGAAGAGGCATCACCGTCTGGAAATTTACATTTTGTTAAAAATAGTACCTTTTTCATAATTCAATCACAGTTTCTTTTTTTAGTTCATTGCCAGCAACACGAACATATTTACCACTTTTAATGGAACCATATTCAGGCGAGAATGAATCTTTTGAAAATATTCCTTCTAACAACAGTGGCTTGCTCTCGCCAAAACAAATAGAATAGTCGCCCAACAAACCATTTGATTCATCAAGTATAACAACTTTGTTGTTTTTAATTGTAATTGTTCTATAAAGAATTCTGTGTTTAATCTTGATGCAAACAATAATGCTTTCTTCTTTTTTGCTAAGCGAAATAGACTTTATTATTTTTTTATGTCTAAAAGTTGTCACAAAATTGTTTCTATCAATGTTCTTATTGTTTATACATGAACTCATCTCAAGGGAAGACAATTTAAGCCTCACAAAGCTTTGTTCACCATTGTAATGATATGTTCCAGGAGAAAAAGTAATTTGTTTTCCTTTATACCAAATAATAAAGGACGAGGCTTGTATATGAGCGTGATTCATTTCATGTCCACCTATGACAGCAATCTTAATATCTCCACGTTCAAGGATTGATAAGTATGAAGATGATTCTGGTAATGGCTTTGATTCTTCAAGCCACTTATTAACTTTTTTGTTAGCACTTAAATAATCAACACTAAGAGCGGCTATATTGTTTCTTTTGATAGAATCAAAGCAATAGAAAAGCCCTCCATCACAATCGCCAAATTGAGCAATATTACCATCATTATCGCTTAATGCTTTTAACAAAATAATTGAGTTTTTAATCTTTTTTTCAATTATTTGATCAAATTCATTAGTGATAGATGTCACAATCAATAGCATTTGTGTAGCAAAAAGCTGATAACCCGAAGACTCTTCAGTAGATTCGCCATTGTCGTTAATTAAACTAAATCTCGAAAGCAATACTTTTTTGGCTCTTTTATACCATTTTTGGTTATTAAAAACCTTTGAGGCTAATAATAACGCTGTTGCTTCTCCTAACGCATGGTTGTTAGGAATACATTTTTGCGTTCTTGGTAAATCATAGAAGATATGTAGAGCATATGAATATAAAACTTGTTCCAAATTGAAATGAATATATGGCGCGCAATAGTACCAAACTCTATATAAAACCAAAAAGCGAATAGCTATTTCTAAATTTGATACATGATTGATACCCATATCCACTGGATTAACAGCGAACCATTTTTGCAGAATATCATCTATATCAGAACAAACACCGGCATCTTTTGTAATTATATAATTGCTAACTAAGAGATTAAGGTTTTGGAGTCTAGCTTCTTCCCAAGTCACTCTTATATCATCTTTTCCGCTTGATTCAGAACAAAGATACCATTTTTTAAGTTCTTGATCGGGTTTCTCTTTTCTTATGTCCTTTGAAATGTCACCGTAAACAAACAAAAAAGGATTGCTAGAAATGTGTAATAATTGTTCGTTACTAAATAAGTCAACTCTTTTAAGAGTGACGTTGCCATTATTTAATTGTTTTTTAATAAAACGATCGTAACGCTTAGTTTTTTTTCGTAAAGAAAAAAGAAATCTTGAAAACAATTCCCCTTTATTAATTACTTTAAGTTTATCGATAAAGTTCATTTTCAACAATTTCTGCAATTCTTTCAGAAGCAAAACCATCTCCATAAGGATTTTCGGCGCTGCTCATTTTATCAAAGATACCATTCCTATTTTCCATCAAATCACAAGCAGCTTCTAAAATAGAATCCTTATTTGTGCCAACTAATTTTAGAGTTCCACCATCAACACCTTCTGGTCTTTCGGTAACTTCTCTTAAAACTAAAACTGGTTTGTTTAAAGATGGGGCTTCTTCTTGAATTCCACCACTATCAGTCATAACAAAGAATGATTTAGAAATGAGATTATGAAATGAAATCGGTTCCAATGGATCAATTAGTTTAATCTGTTTATTGTCTTTAAAAACCTTTGCTGCCGTTTCTCTAATTAATGGGTTCATATGAACAGGATATAAGACTTTTATATCCGGATATCGTCTTGTTAATTCATTCACAGCTTCAAATATGTTTTCAAGAGGCTTTCCAAGATTCTCTCTTCTGTGAGCAGTAAGAAGTATTAGTTTAGAATCTCCTACCCATCTTAAGTAATCCGAGTCGAAATCTTTTTTTACAGTAACTTTTAAAGCATCAATCGCGGTGTTACCAGTAACGAAAATAGTCTTAGGATCAACATTTTCTTTTAAGAGGTTTTCTCTAGATAATTTCGTTGGAGCAAAATTTAATCTAGAAATAATAGAAACACCACGTCTATTAAATTCTTCTGGGAATGGAGAATAAATATCATTTGTTCTAAGCCCAGCTTCTACGTGTCCTACCGGAATTTGTAGATAAAAAGCTGATAAGGCAGACACAAATGTTGTAGATGTATCACCATGAACGAGAATTAAATCAGGTTTTTCTTTTTGTAAAACATCTTTAAAACGTAAAAGGATTTCGGATGTAATGTGGAATAAATCTTGTTTCTCCTTCATGATATCAAGGTTATAATCAGGAACCACACCAAAAACATCGAGAACTTGGCTTAACATTTCTCTATGTTGGCCAGAAACACAAACAACTACATCGAGTTTTTTTCTTTTCTTTAGCGCCAAAACAACAGGGCACATTTTGATGGCTTCTGGTCTAGTACCGAAAACAACCATTACTTTTTTCATAAAACTAATATTTGTACACTCCGTCAATATCTAAGCAATTCTTTGTATCAAAAACGATTTTACCTTTTAAAAGGTTTTTGTTATCTAGAAGATGTTTGTGGTTTTGCATGACAATGACTAGATCAACCTTAGATAAAAATGTTTTAAAATCCATTTCTTGGCCTTCAACAATTTTTGTTTCTAACATAGGGTCGAATGAAACAAAACTTTTTGAACATGTTTGTTGTCTAAATTCTAACATTTGTAAAGATGGACTTTCTCTGAAATCATCAACGTTTTCTTTATAAGTTAATCCGTAAATGCCAATTCTATCAAAAGAAATGTTGTTCTTTTCAGCGACCTTACTAACTCTAGTCAAAACATATTCTGGCATAGAGTCATTTATCAATCTAGCTTGTTTGATAAGATTTGCTTCCATTGGATAATCACCAACTAAAAACCATGGGTCAACAGAAATACAGTGTCCACCAACTCCTGGACCTGGTTGAAGAATATTGACACGTGGATGTGCGTTAGAAATTCTAATAACTTCATAAACATCAACACCGGCTTTTTCACAAATCTTGACCAATTCATTTGCATACGCAATGTTGATATCTCTAAATGTGTTTTCAACAACTTTGGTCATTTCTGCAACTTTAATAGAGGTAATAACGATATTTCCTTCGCAGAAAGAAGAATAAACTTTTTTAACTCTTTCACCGATTTCAGCATCGTCTGCACCAATGGTTCTAGAATTGTGTTTGAGTTCATAAACCATGTTGCCAGGGATAATTCTTTCGGGACAGTGGACTAAATTGACATGTTTTTCTTTGACGAGTGGTCTCACTGTTTTATCAATTGTGCCAGGAGAAATTGTAGATTCGATAACAATAATTGATCCTTCTGGACAAATGGAATAAATGCTTGAAAATGCAGAAACAACATACGAAGGATCGATTTTTTTACTGTCCTTATCGTATGGCGTTGGAACAGAAATAATGAAGAAATTTTCATTGACCAAATCTTTAATATTTGATGTAAATGAGATTCCTTTTTTCTTAGCCTCTTCAAAAAGGTCCATTAACCCATCTTCTTTAAAGGTTAGTTGTCCTTTTTTTAATGTTTCTATTTTTCTGGCGTCTAAATCGTATCCAACGACATCAATACCGCCATTTGTTAAAGCTAAAGATGTTGGAAGGCCAATATAACCCATACCAACAACAACAACTTTTTCTTTATTCATAATAAATAAAACTCCTTAATTCCTATATTGCTTTAAAATATTAGTCCTTTTTAATTAATTTTTCAACTAATGAGATATAGTCTTTTGATAATTTATCAAAGTCGAAGTCTTTTGAAGCTTTTAAAGAATTAAGACAATATGTGTCATAATCATTCTTGTTTAATTCTTTCATTTTCAAAATGGCTTCTGATAAGTGGGCGGCATCACATTTAGCAATTTCTACACCACATTTATATCTATCAATAATTGAGTAACCTGTTTTAACAGTCGAAATAATGGGCTTACCACTTGCCATATATTCAAATAATTTATTTGAACTATTGCCTCTGCTCCAATTATATTTTGTGTCAGAATAGACTAAGATATTCAAATCCATATTTGAGAGGAACGAAGGCACCATTCTTTTATCCATGTATCCGGTAAAAACGATATTGTCTAATTCTTTTTCTTTGGCCATTTGTTTTAAACTCTCTAACAATGAGCCAGCCCCAGCAATATAGAAGACAATCGATTTATCATTTTTCATTAATTCGGCAGTTTCGATAAGAAGTTCGACGTTATTCATAGGACGAATAGATCCTGCATATCCAACATAGAACTTACCAACTGGTTTCGTAGCAATTGGGAAAACGTGATTCTTAATATTTGCGTTCCATTCATCAAAATCAACGCCGTTATTGATATAGTTGCATTTATTTAAATCAATCTTACCGCCTTGAGCGATATCCCATTTCATTTCTTTAATGTGATCAACATCTCCTTCTTTAGTAAAGACAAGAGCATCTGACTTTTCATATATTTTTCTTTCTAATCTTAGCAACACTTTTCCAAAGAAGCTCTTCTCTTTAACCTTACCAACAGTGAACAGTTCTTCTGGCCAGAGGTCACGAACTTCAGAGATGCATGGTATTTTATTTTTCTTTGCTATCTTAAGAGCGGAAACACAAGTAAATAGGTGAGCGCTTGAACCAAGAACGATGTCGGGTTTTCCATATTTCTTCGCTATTTTTTTCCAAACTTTCACTAAAGCTTTCTTAAAAGAAAGCATATTTAAAATACGCTTCACACCATTGCCTTTATATTTCATTGTTTTTAAGAAGAAAAACTTAATTCCATTTTCTTCTACTTCGGCATATTTCTCTTTGCCTGTTGATACTTCAGTATCAGTCGCATGAAGTTGGTTGGATGCAAATATACAGACTTTGTATCCGTATTCTTTAAATCTTTTGGCTAGATAATAATGACGTGGCAAAGGTCCATTATTTGGACTCGTCGCATAATGATTCATTATCCATATTGTTTTCATTTTCTTTCTCCTCCTGAAGATTTTCTGAATTCTCAATGTTGTGTTTATTAATAATTTCTTTTTCCAATAAAAGAAGTCTAACAATATAAAACAAGCAGAATGATAATAGTAAAATTGTTGGCAAAACAAACGCACCGGTGGTCGAGAGAACCACACTATAGCCAAACAATTTAAATTTTATTTTTGAAAAAATAAATGACGCTAGAAACCAAATTAAAATGCTGCTAATGGTTATGACCAATAAACCTATATTGCCTAGCTTATTACACTTGTAAAAAGATAATTGAAAATATAAAAGCAAGACAGCTGACAAAAGTAATAGAGCAATTCCAATTGGTATTAGGAAAACTTTCTTAGAATTAACAGAACTGTAGAATCCAAATATATTTTGTATTTCATAGTTAGAGAATTTGCTTGTTTTCGGATTAACATTTTTATCAGCCGTCCAATCTCTTATCGCAAGTTCAAAACTTCGTGTTTCTTGATTCAAAGAGACGGTTTTCATATATCCAGAAACCACAACGTCATCTAAATCTTCTCTCATGACAACGGCAAAATCACCTAAAAAATCCGCCATAACATTTCCCATTTTAGTCCTATCAGATTCTTTAGAGCCTTCACAATAACCAATGACCGTAAATACTTTTGTTTCTTCTCCGAGTTTTATTGAAATAGAATCACCAATACTAGACTTAGTAGAAACATATAAATCTTTAGATAAAACTATTCTGCCGCTCTCCATCTTTGGCCAAACATCATATCCGTAAATGTGATTATAAGAATAATGAGCATTATCACATTCAGGAACATCAAATACAGTTATTTCCTTTTTATCTATAGATGTTTCAACAAATCTAGATGCACAATTTATAAATGGTCTACTGCTTGTATGGTTTGATGAGATTGTTTCCCATTTATCAGCATTATTTTCTTCGATATATGAAGCAATTGCCATTTCTTGCTCGCCACTATTTTTAAGTCTATTTGCCAAACCTTTAATTCCAAATTTATAGTCGGAGCCAAGAAGAAAAACAGATGAGAAAAACGCCATCACAAAAACCAATAATTCAATAACAGCAGATATGACACCAACTTTCATGGTTTTGTTAATGTTTTCTTTCTTAATTTCCATATGTTTCTACTTTCTTACTAAATTTTTTGTATGACTTGTAAAGGAAGAACAGGTTGGTTGTCAATATTGGCAAATAGACAAAAACGTTGACAATAAATACAAGTTCCCAACCTATAGAATTATTTATATTATGAATTATAAACACAAGCGCTATTTTTGCTATGGCAGCAGCACCAACAGAAATCGCTTGTGGCAAAAGGCATTGAAATCCATTTAGCAACGACCCAGTGCTCGAGACAAAAATGTTTTCTATAGTAAATAACAAAATAATAATGATAATAAATGGCTGAGCAGAGAAGCTGCTTTCACCAAGCCAAACATCTAGTAGAGGCTGCATAAATAAAGCAATAATCAAACATATGAGACACATAAGTAAATCAAATGCTAATAGAGATTTTATGCCCTTATTTAACTGTTTTTTATTATTGTCTGATATTGATTTGCAAACACTGGTCCACATTATGTTATTAAAAATATTGGAAATGGAAATAATGACGTTGAAGAACTTGGAATATTTAGTATAAAGAACAACGTCTTCCGAGGAAAAAATACTAGAAACAAGAATTTGATCCATGGAATTTAAAAATAGAAGCGCTAATTGAATTAGAAAAAATAATAGTCCTAAAGAAATAACACTCCTTCCTTTTGAGAACGAAGCATATTTAAAGCTTGGGGCAATTGACTTTAATGGCCCTAAAAAAGCAATTAAAGAAGCAATTAAATATGGAGATAAAGTGATGACACAATAAGCTATTGATATGAATAAAAGTTTGTCAGAAACACTACCGAAATTAGAAGTTGAAGCAAAAATCAAAAGTGTGATATTTGCGAGAAGAGGGAGGAGATTTGATAAAAAATGTTTTTGGTGCGCTTGGAAAATATGAGAAATATTCTTAAGAACAAATTCGATTGCAATTGTCGAGAAAGTAATACAAAAAGCAATTCTAACAGTAGAGGTTGATATAACACTCGGATCAAAATTAAATAGAGAAACAAGATCAATTAGATTGATAATAAGTAGACCAACAGCAAGGATAACAGAACCAATGGCTAAAGAAGCGGCATATGTTGAGGATACTATGCGTTTTCCCTCTTCGTTATCCTTCTTGGAAATGGTTTCGATGAGTTTGTTTTTCATTCCGTTTCCAAACCCTAAATCGAATGTCATAACCCAAGTTATAATTGATAGGAATGTCAGCCAAATACCATAAGTAGAATCATTCCCAAAATATTTAGAATAAATAGGGATTGTAAAAAGCCCGACAAGTAAAGCAACGCCTTTCAAGCCAAGACTCAAGAACGTATTTCTTGCAACAGTTCCAGAATCGCCTTTACTCTCAATAACATCTAACAAAGTCTTTTTCTCATAAACTGGAGACTCACTTTTTTTGTGTCTTTTTTCAATGATATCTTGGTCAATGTTGTTGTGAACAAAAAAGAAAAGCAACGCCCATGAAATAAGCATATTACCATGAGGTTCCTTATTAACAATCACAAAGAAAAGAAGAAATACGCATACCAAAGAAAGCGGCTGCATTTTTTTATCGAACACAATACCAAAAAACATCATTAAAGTGTAGATGATTCCAAAAACACCAAATCTTGCCAACAATCCAAAACTCGTCGAAGTCTGTGCATCGATTAAAGTTTCATATTGTACGGCATTAGCTACTTCTAGATATCTTTCGTTAGATCCATGAATCCCCCAACCAAAGAAAGGCTTTTCGAGGAATATTTCAAGATTAATCTTGGGCGAATACAATCTTGTTGTAAATGAATTAGATTCCTTTGCTATCTTTTCAAAAAGAGTCGGTGCAAATTTAGCAAGTTCTCTTGAAAGGAAAATGAAACCAACAAGCAAGAGAACAACAACTGGTATAAATGCATATTCAAATGCAGTTCTAACCTTTTGGTTTTTAATTTTATAAATAAAAAATGGCCCTATAATAAAGACCGCCAAAAGGTAGCCAGCTGTTGAGAAAGTAAAAATAAGTGCTACTAAGAAAACGATGATGTGACTGAGTTTAAAGTTGTCAGAAAAAAGGAGTTCAAACGCCAAAGCCAACAGCAAGAAAGAGGCAAAGACGCCAGCCTCCCAAAAAATAGAATGAATTCTATTCACATATTCGTTTTGAGTAAATATAAGAAAGCTATTAGAGAAAATGGTATTATCAGCGTCAAAAAACAAAAAACCAAGAGAGGGTGAAACAATGTTGTGAAGAGCAAACAATAATATAGCAATTATTGTTAAATAGAATAACTCATCACAAAATACCTTAATGAACCTCTTAAATGAAATAGTATAACAAAGTAAAAAAGCTGAAAAAACCAATATCCCATAATAGAAATATGAAATGAAATAAGTTGATTCGTTGTTGACAAAAAGAGTGATAACTGCCGAAATGCCCAACAACAAAAAGCACCATACAGAAGGCAGAGGAATCAATAGCCGTTTGTTCTTTTTGATTTCTTTTAAAGTTGATAAGTCAAAAGTCAACACAAATCTTGCAAGTATCACAAAAAAGGTAACACAAGTAAACACTGTTCTAGGAGTTGTATTGGATGTAGTAAACAATGAATAGCCACTACAAAGAAGACACAATCCAACAAGAACATAATCAAATATATTCGATAGAATCGGTCTAGTGATTTTTGATGTGAAAGTGTTGCTTATTTTCTTTAACAAAGACATATTTAACCGCATTAATGATTGGAATAAATCCAACTTATATTATAATATAATAGATAGTATGAACAAACAAAAGTTGAGCAAATTAGAAAATTATTTCTATAAGCGAATTGGAAATGAATTCAAAAGAAAGAGAAAGTATTTAAAATATCGGCTATTTACTTCGACTAAGAAATACGATATTTATAAACACATTGGTGGAAATGGAAAAATAGTTGCCGCATATAACGATGTTATATGCCTTGAGAGTAATAAAACCACTATTATTCTATGCCCGAATTATAGAAATCCTCATTTTCATTATAAAATTAAATTAAACAAAAAGACATTTCCAGATTTAATTGATGGCAGCACTATAGATAAGTGTTTGCTTTTACCATATTGTAGAAAATGTTCCTCAAAGAATATAGTTGATTCCTGGAGATTGGTTATTATAACCAATAAATGCCAGATTTTTCATAATTTCCCAAGTAGATCATCCGAAGAAAACCTTGAAGGAGTTAGCGAATTCCATGATATCATTCACTTTGAAGAAAGCGCCGTCTGGGATATTCCAGGAAGAAAATATCCAACAAATAACGAAAATGTAGATGAAAACGAGTATTTCTTTCCTGGTTTCAAAGATGATGTATATCTATACCATCCGAGAGTGAATGGAACAACTAAATCAAAGTATGGAAATGTTGGCTTTAAAAAATATCTTGTCTCTACCAATGGAGATATCTTATCGAGATTCTATTTCCCAAAAAGAGAAAGCGCATCAAATCCGTTTTTCTATTTGGACGGAATAGAGATTGATACAAAAATTACAGTGATTGGGACTTATCGCTCCAACACAGATCGATGCGCTAGGATTGTTATCGTGGCAACATCTGATGGAGGCAGAAACTGGTTTGCTAAGTATGAGTTTTCTGATTACGGAGACTATGATTTTAAACAAGGTGATGAAAATGTTTGGGGTTTAAATCATGGTAACCCAATCAATTGTGATGGTTTAAAGTTAGATAATGAAAAGGATTTGTACGTACAAAAACGCTCGTTGATACTTAATCAGAAAGATAGCTATCTTTCACTCGGACCAAAAATCAAGGTCCTCAACATTAATAACGGCTGTCCAGCTCTTGTTACCACAGAAGAACCTCACAACTTAAAAAATGGTAACATCATTTTTCTATCCGGAACAACAAATAACAAAATAGCTTCATATCTTTTAAACAACGATGTCAATGATAATAACCCAGGAAATTCAATTTTCTATAAAGTTGTTATCAAGAGTCAAACTGAATTCTATCTTTACGAAAATGTATCGAATGTTTCCAACTCGCTTCCTTGTCGACATATACATTTTGTTGATAGGGCTCGAGATGGGTGGCTCATAGGAACAGGCGAAACATATCCTAATGGCTGGGTGCTATTTATGAGCAACAAAGAAGGAGATACATATTCGAACATAGATATGACAGTTCCTTTTCCTGTTACTCAATTGACTTTCACCAACGAATCTATTCAAAGAGGTATGGGGATGTATTTGTATGAGCGGGAAAATGAAAACTATTTTATTTTCGCATCCGATCATGACACATTAAATCGTGAATTAATTTTTAATCATAGCAATAGTATCTATAGGAATTCAACTGGTGTCTACATAGGGAAAATTTCCAGCATTGATAATTACAAACAAACTTACCCTATTTATGAGACAAACGAACCGTGTTTATTCTTCAAAAATATAGATGGCGATTTTATTTTTGGAGGACAAAGGGGTGAACTAGCCTTCGGGTATGAAAGTGGAAAAACATGGGAGACAACAAGGATAGAAAAGGGTATCAAAAGATATTCAGGAAGAACTTTTGATTTTTTGGTCATCGACAACTATCTTTTTGTCAAAAAAATATAATTCGAACGAAAAAGAAGAAAAGATAGAAAAGACGGCAACCAGCCGTCATTTTCATTTGTAGTATTGTTTATACCACTGAGCAAATCGTCTTAATCCATCTCTAAGACTTGTAGATGGTTTATAGCCAAAATCCCTTTCTAAATCACTTGTATCGGCATATGTAATAGGTACATCGCCTTTTTGCATTGGTACTAACTTTTTATGCGCCTCAAAATCATAGTCTTTTGGAAGCACACCCGCTCTTACGAGTTCTTCAGATAATATTTGTACAAAATCTAAAAGATTTTCAGGGTTGTTATTACCTATGTTATAAACCTTATATGGAGGGATTGGTAATCCATCCTCTCCATCTTTTTTAGTTGGGGCTTTATTCATAACTTTAATAATGCCCTCAACTATATCATCTACATAGGTAAAGTCTCTTTTACAATTACCGTAGTTAAATATCTCAATAGTTTCACCTTTAATGAGTTTATTAGTAAAGCTAAAGTAGGCCATATCGGGTCTACCCATTGGTCCATAAACAGTAAAGAAACGCAATCCTGTTGAAGGAATATTGTATAGTTTACTATAAGCGTGGGCTAATAATTCATTAGATTTCTTTGTCGCAGCATATAAACTCACTGGATTATCTACTTTATCATCGGTGCTAAATGGAACTTTGGTGTTACCACCATAAACAGATGAACTTGAAGCATAAACCAGATGCTTAACAGGATGGTATCTACAGGCTTCTAAGATGTTATAGAAGCCAATAATATTAGATTGGATATAGACATCTGGATGATCAATTGAATATCTAACACCTGCTTGAGCAGCCAAATTAACCACTATATCAAATCTATATTCATCAAACATTTTATCAATGAATGGCTTATCTGAAATATCGCCTTTGATGAACTTAAACTTATTAAATGGTTTAAGCATTTCTAAGCGTGCTTCTTTTAAAGAAACAGCGTAATAATCATTAACATTATCTATACCTATAATTTCATCTTGAGTGCTACTTAAAAGTCTTTTGCAAAGAAAAGAACCTATAAAGCCAGCAGCGCCTGTAACCAATATCTTCATAATTAATCTCTTCTTAATAAATCTCTTGTATAGACTTTATCTTTAACATCATCCAAAGATGCATCGTATCTATTAGCAATAATGACTTTAGATACTTTCTTAAATTCATTAAAGTCTTTAATAACTTTAGAGTTAAAGAATTCTTCATCTTTAAGTGTTGGTTCATAGATAACAATCTTTACACCTTTAGCTTGTAATCTCTTCATAACGCCTTGGATAGACGATTGTCTAAAGTTATCACTACCGGATTTCATGGTTAATCTATAGATACCAACAGTAACATTATCTTTACCATCGTTCTTATATCCAGCAAGTTGAAGTACTCTATCAGCAATAAAGTCTTTTCTTGTTCTATTAGATTCCACAATCGCGGATATTAAGTTCTCTGGAACATCTTCGAAGTTAGCTTTTAACTCTTTGGTGTCTTTAGGTAAACAATATCCACCATAACCAAAGGATGGATTGTTATAGAAGTCTCCAATACGTGGATCGGCAGATACACCTTTAATGATATCCAAAGTATCTAAACCCTTTAATTGAGCAAATGTATCTAATTCATTGAAATAAGCCACTCTTAAGGCAAGATATGTATTAGCGAATAACTTAACAGCTTCTGCTTCTGTACATCCTAAGATATGGGTTTCTATATTTTCTTTAATCGCACCTTGTTGTAACAAAGTTGCGAATTCTTTGGCTTTAGATAAATATGGTTCTTTCTTTTCAGGAACACCCACCACTATTCTTGATGGGTAAAGATTATCATATAATGCTTTCCCTTCTCTCAAGAATTCAGGAGAGAAAAGGATTTTATCATAATTATGTTTTTCTCTAGCATATTTGGTAAAACCAACACCCACTGTTGATTTAACAATAATCCAAGCATTAGGATTAACTCTTTTCACTTGTTCAATAACTGATTCAACAGAGGATGTGTCAAATTTGTTAGTAGCGCTATCATAGTTTGTAGGAGTGGCAATGATGATTAGTTCGCTATCTTTATAGGCTTTATCACCATCTAATGTAGCAGTAAGGTCTAACTTTTTAGTTGCCAAATATTCTTCAATTTCTTTATCGATGATTGGAGACTTTTTGTTGTTAATTAAATCAATCTTAGATGGAACTACATCTACGGCATAAACTTTATTGTGTTGGGCTAATATAATCGCGTTACTTAATCCAACATATCCTGTACCTGCTACTGAAATAACCATAATAATACTCTCTTTTTGCTATCGTATTATATACGAACAAAAAAATAATAGCAAATATCTTGTGTTTCAATCGTTCACCATTAGATTATTCGTGTTTCTTCTTTATTGATGTTTTCAAATCATTTAAACTGATTATTATGAAAAACAAATTCTTTGGTATTTACTATAAGCATCAATCAATTAATGGTGATATGGTCGCAATAATTGATTCTATTAGTAATGAAGGCAAGATGATACAAATCATCGCCAATGATGGATCGTATTTATTAAAAGATTTATCACAAATAGAAATATCTTTTAAAGGTATATCTTTTAATGTTCATCAAGATGATTTGATAATTACTGGTGAGATTAAATATGGGCCACTATTAAAGAATAGGAAAGATATTATGTCTTACTATAGGTACCTACCTATTGAATGTAAGCATCAAATATATTCTATGTATCATGAGTTAAGTGGAAGTATCACTATTAATGGTAATGAAATAGACTTCGCTAATGGTAATGGATACATAGAAGGTGATAAAGGGAGAAACTTTCCTAAGAATTATCTATGGCTAAATGCTATTAATAAAGAAGCTAGTATCACACTAGCGGTAGCCACGATACCATTAGCATTATTTAAGATAACAGGGGTAACCTGTCTAATTGAACATAATAATAAAGAATATAGATTTGGTACTTATAACTTTGCTAAAGCAAAACTTATAAGTCAAAATCATATTATTATCAAAAAAGGTAAATACATATTAGATATAAATATAGATGACTTTAACGGTCATGCTCTAAAAGCACCCACTAAAGGTAATATGACTAGATTTATACATGAGTGTCCATGTGTGAAGATAAGATATACACTTAAAAAGAAAAATAAAGTATTGATGGATATAGAACATCCATATGCTTCATTTGAATATGTGTATTAATTGGTATTTAATGCAACCGAATAATATCCTCAAATAAAACACTCTAAACCAAGGAATACAGCATTTTTTTAGAAAGCCTTTTTTCAGTTAAAATGGACTTTTCTTTAAACGTATTAATACAACGTCTAATAGTTCTCACACTGATTTTTAATGTTGATTGTATCTCTTGAATGGTTATACCAAAATCGGAAAAAATAGTAGCCTGCGTTAACACATACAAAACATTGTCTTCGTTTTTACTTAATCTAGGCATTTTAGCTTTAAGGTCATTATATTTGTCCTCAAGCTCTTTCTTTTTAGATTTTGCGTAATCAATACAATCATCATAGGTTTTATCCAAGATATCCAGGAATTCATAAACAAATAGAGTTAAGTCGCCTTTATTCAAAACACCCTCTGTGTCTTTGAATGCTTTATAATACTTGTTCTTATAGTTATTGATTCCTGATGAAATTCTAAAAGCAAAGATACTACTTATTTTGTTTTTAACAAACATCGATACTAAATATCTACCTATTCTTCCGTTACCATCATAAAATGGATGGGCGTATTCAAAAATATAATGAAACAAAGATATACGGACAAATGCATTGATGTCTTGGTTATTCAAAATTGAAACCGCAACATCTAAATACTTAATTATTTTTTCTTCAGGCACTATGCCATTATGGATAGGTTCATCATTGCCGGCATCATAAACTCCAACATAATCCTTTCTAAACAGCTTGCCATCAGGCCATTTATCTGGGTCAATCAAAGATTCATCACCATATATAAATAATTCGTTATAAATCTTTCTGATATCTTCACAACTGGAAATTTTCTTTTCGCTTTTTCCGTTGAGCAGTAATAGATATTTGTTAACAATAGATCCTATCTTATTTGATTTCCTTTTTTTAAGATCTTCAGTTAACTCAAAGATCTCTTTTCTAGAAGAAAACACTCCTTCTATTTCGTTTGTTTTTTTAACATCAACAACAAGAGAATTTCTAATATATTGTTGGCTTGCAATAAGAGGCAAATTATTAAATAAATTATTTAATTGGTCATTCTTTTGCTGAATCTCAAGAATTTTATTGAATAAAGGGATATCAAAACAAAAGAAAGCAGGTGATTTGCCAATTTCAATATCAAAATGATATGTGGTGTTTGAATTAAACCTTTTATCAAACCATTCATCAAATTGTTCTTTTGTTAATTTATGAAATTGCTTTTCAACAGAATCGTATTTCATGCTTAAATGATAATTTATTGATGTGCCAAAATCAACTTTTTTGTCACACTAAGTTTCAATTTGTGGTTTTAGTATGTCAAACGTCATACTGTTACAGTTGAATTAAGAAAAGGGTGTGGCTTTTGATTATATGCATTGATATTAGAAACTAATCTTTTCATTTTTGTCTTTCACCGACTGAATAAATACAAAGATTTTGTCTCAAAAAAAGTTTTCGACTGTATTAATGCAATTAAATTCTAAGAATAATGTCTAAGAAATTTTTAAAAATTTTACCTGCTTTTTTATAGTTAAAATCTTTGCAATATAAATGATAAAACATCGGAATCGTGTAGATAAGTGTTGCATTATATTGGAAATATTTATAGAAAATATCCTTTTTCTCGGTAAAGCCGATAAAAATAATTCTTTCTATATTAGAGCGCACGATATCATCATCAAAGATAGAAAAGATACTTGGATCAAATAATTTAAAACCCCATCCATCGTATAACCTAGCCATTTGTTCTATAGAGAAATCATATTTTTTGTATAGTTCAAGACAACCATCTCTAAAATACCAATCTTTTTCAAGCTGTTTTTTTGTAAAATCGCGCTTTTGTGATTTTGCATATGAAGTGTACTTTATTTCAATACCATCCGCATAAAACATCTGTCTAATTTTTTTCATGTGCTTACATTTAAGGATATTTCCTAATTCTTCATTAGTGACATAAGTTCTTGATTGAGGATAGCGCAAATAATAGTCCATTGCGTAATTCAAAACATAATTAAATGGCAATTTGTTAAGGATATTTTTGCTAAGACTAGAGTAAAAAATATAAAACGAATCTGTATCAAAAAAACCATTAGACATGAGCTCATCAACATATTCTTGCCCTAACTCATTTATAAAATTTGTAGCTGCCGATTTATTCCCACTATCGATTAGAGAATATATTTTAGAAAGATATCGACGACATTCATCAATAGTAAAAACGCCATGCTTAACATATAATGCCATAGTTTCAGGAACATAACTGATAGTTTGATCTTTGTGTGCATCCATCATCAACAAATAAGGGGCTATTTCACATAAATTAAGTTTTCTACCAATCTTGTTTGAATATCTAATATAACCATTCAAATCATTATACATGTCGAATGTATTCAAATCTTTATGCGACAGAAGAAAACTAGAAATTGTGTCATATTCAGCGATGCCTTGCTTAATTCCCAAACATCTTAATCTATCAAGAGCCTTGCTTAATGCAAAAGTAATAGGAAATGTATCTGTTTTATAATCTATAAAGCTAAGTGAATTTAACACTTTATGAGCAATATAATAGTTGCTATATCCATTTTCGTACTCGTTTATGATTGTTTTGCAAATAGAATCTGTCTCATGGATGTATCCAGAAACAAAGTATTCAGCCAAAACATTTGAATCTGGATATGTTTTATTCAGTTCAAGATAATTAGATGTTGGTTTTCTATAATCAAAATTAAGAACATTAAAATATTTGTTCTCCTGTTCAATCATTTCCTCAATAGGCAAATCTCCGTCATTCAAAATAAAGATATCAGTTGGGTCTCTTTCTAAAAATGGTATAGATTTAATCTCTGAAAAAACATTAAATAATGCCCCACTACTAAACACATAATTTTCCCATTTGTTATTGTTGTTCTCTAATTGTGTAAATAATTGGAAAACCAAATTTTTGTTATCTTCATAGCAATTCCTACTCAAAAGAAGAAGTATTAATACCAAATTATATATACAAAAAATATCAATCGGGGCACTTTTGAAAGTGCTCAGTTCATCCATTATTTTTCTATAAAAAACTTTTATCGATTCAAAATCAAACGTTTTATCAAATAAACTTTTGAAGAAATCTAAATTAGAATATTTTTTAATCAGTTTCTTCACTTGTCCTTTGCTGAAAAGAGACAAAGAAATTCTCGACATGAATGTAACATCGCCGGAAAGCAATAAGCTAAAAATTTTCTCGTGTATTTCATCAAAATAAGAAATATCTGTGTTAGATAATATGTATTGGTAAATAGATTCATGATAAAAGAAAACTCTTTTATTACTGCATGAAACTAAATGAGGAAAATCACCAATCAGTGATGCAAGTTGATTTGCAATAAAGCCGTCATACAAAAGTTCCAGGTCGTTCAGATGAAGAAAAGGGGTGATTGATGCAATTAATCTAAGTCTGTTTAAATTAGAATCAAAACCGCCAACTGAGAGAATTTTTTCATAATAATCATCTAACCCATCGATTTTTCCTTCAATAGAAAGGCGGCCTTTTTTCTTAAGGTATTCCTCGCATAAATAATGTACGATTATTGGATAGCCATTAGAAATATTATAAATTTTCTCTTGCCCTTCTCTGTTTATCTTAAAATATCTGCAGTATGCAGAACATTCATCTTTTGTCCAGTTCTGTAAGAACAACACTTTATACTTTTTATAAAATGTATTGGTTAATGGCCTTGTTAAAACAATAAGATTGATTGTATTTTTCTTCGAACATTCATTAATAAAATCTATGTATTTATTGACTTCTAGCTGATTATACGTAAACACATGATCAAGCCCATCCAAAATAAGTGTTTGTCCATTAAAGGACAGTGTTTCTATAATGGTCCTCAAATCCTTTTTACGATGTTCACCATTATCTACAGAATAAGAAAGCTGTTCAAGGAAGTGGCTATATTTTAGTCTATCTGTGAAATTATTATCTGCTTGTGAAATCCAAAATCTATAAATAATCTTTTTAGGCAATTCAATCTCGTTTGCAAAATGGCTTTTTCCATAACCGGGTGGCGCAACAATAAACAAAACATTTTCGTCCGGTTTTTTAATAAACTCTCTAACTTTAATTGTTTGTTCAGCCAACTCATTGCAATACAATTCAAATTTAGGCAAATCGGTTATATTTATTCTTTCTGAGTTTAATATTTTGGCGCTAAAAAATGAATCTAATTGTCTTCTTCTGAAATCGTTAATACAATTATCGTTCTTAAAAGATTCAATTTGGTCTGGCGATAAATATATGATGTAGACATTTCCTTCTTCAATATAACTAGCTTGCAGACCATAAAAGTCTTTTTTTATATTTTCGTTATCACAATAGATAGAATTACACACAAAAACATTTATGTCTGTTTTCGACAATTTTATTTTTTGACCACAATATATGATGTAACCATCTTCGTAAAATGCTTTTTCGGTTTTTGAAGAATAATTTTTCACTTGAATAAAATATGATTTGGTTTTGGACTTTAAAATAATGTCATCAAAATTATGTTCCACTTCATCTCCAATTTCGCATTTTAGATAATCAAACGAATTTGGATAAAACTCCATTAAAAAACAAAATAAGATAGCAACTTCCATTTGGAAGCCATAACCTTTAAGTGCGTTTTGGGTCGCTTCGCTCATGCTAATAATTATATTTCAAAATGACTTGAATTACTTTTCTTTTTGATCAACTTATAGACATATGGGAAAGCAAAGAGAGAAAAATAGATTCGTAATCGATAAGAATCAGCCATATGAATACAACATAGCCATAATCATACTTGGTGAACTATCTAATGAAGGAATAATAGATATTTTCGATATAGCGGAAGCTCTTATTAAATTAAGGAAACTATATAATCTCCCATTTATAAATATCTCGGCGAGTGTTTGTCTATGTCAGCTACAAACCATAAGTAAACTCTATGACAAACACTAGCCATATGTCGTTTTTATAATCTATCTGACATCCCTATGTTTTTTCTCGCTATATAATGCATATCCTAAATACATATATCCAACTCTTTGGCCAATTAAATCCTTGCGATTCATGATATACACGATACATAGATTTAACTAATTTAGATTTATTAGAGTTCTTACTATTACAGTGAATAACATAAGTCGCTAAAACTTTATGATTGCCTTTAGCCACTATTCCTCTTTTAAGAATTAATGCTGTAATTATGTTGTTGTTTTATCTGTTTTTTAAAGATTATATTTTCGCTTTATTATTTCAGCGTCGTTTTTGGTGGTCTGCTTTTCAAAAGAATTGATAATCCTAGACAAGGATTCTTTATCGCAATAAATAGAAAGAAATTTCTTTGCTCTTGTAATCGCAGTATAAAACACGTTGTGTGTTACTTGTTCTTCAACTTCTTTGGTCATAATGACTTTCACAGAATCATACTCAAGACCTTGTGATTTGTGAATTGAAATTGCATACCCAAGTTGAAATGGGACAACCAATACTTTTGTAGAATTATCTTCTTCGTCATCGTCATCATCCTTATCAATTCTTATTGAGTAATAATCTTTTTCATCTTCTTCTTTAATCCAACGCACATGAGAAGAACAACTGTGATTATTGGTTGGTTCACTATTAACATATACAACAAATGTCACCGAGTAATCATCATCTTCGATGCTTTCAATTATGCCTTTTTGATTGTTATAAAAATAATCTCTAAAGTAATAGCTTTCATTAAATAATACCCTATCACCCACTTTAAAAGTCCAAACTTTCCAAGAAACAGCCCTATTAGGATTGCTTTCTTGGAGATATCTATTAATGTTGTTAATGCCGTAAAGACCATCATAATTTAAACAAAGTATTATTTCATCAGAACTCTTAGGGATAAATAAATCACTATCAAATTGATGATGATATCCGGCATTAATTATTCTCTCATAAAGTCTATCCTGCTGTTCTAATTCTCTAACGGCATCCCAAATAGTTTGTAAATTTTTGTCGGTGGTCCTGTGAGTAAACGTTAATTCGCAACCGCAATCTAACAATGAATTAACGATACCGAACCAGTTTCCGAACTTGATAGATTCGATTTGTCTTTCATCACCTACGAGCAACATTTTTTCAAAATCCATGTTCTTTAGAACAAAATCAAAAGCCTCGTTCTCCACCATAGAACATTCATCAACGATTAAAATAGAATAATTAAAGTTACCACCCGTATTCATCTTCTTTCTAAATCTCTCAAGAGTCATGAAAGTTCTATTATCTGATTTGCCAACTTTAATTTGAAGATTTTGAACCGAAGAGTTAGTGCATGATAGGTATAAGATTTTCTTATCTTTAAAAATATTGGAAAAATGTTTAATTAGTGTTGTCTTGCCGGTTCCAGCTGCACCATTAATTAATAACACCGATGAATCTGTAAAGCCTTTTTTGAGAATATCAATCTTTTCATTATCTATTTCATTATCACGAAGACTTGAAATATAGGGCAGTGCCACCGATTCATAGTCAGGGTCAACAATCCTTCTTTTTGCAATTAAGGCATTTAAAATTGAAATAGTATGTTCTTCGTAAGACTTGATATAAGCATAGTTGTTGAAAAATTCAATTGCCAAGCCCTTTGTTTTTTCAACTAGCATTTTGTTAAATTCCTTAGCATAATCAAGAGTGTTGAATGCCTTATCCAGTTCTTTCACTGGTGTATAAAGCATCTTTCTATCTTCTGTATTTATAACAATTGTTCTTTTAAGTAGTTCTTCATTTGTGCAGTATTCTGGCAAACAGTCTAATAAATCGCTTAACTTTGGATTATGATTTATGAGTGATAATGAGAATGGGTGAGAATCAAAGGCGTAGCACCTATTATTCAAACTATAATAACCCAATTGTTTTTCTGGATCGCGAATGATTTGATATTTTATGATGTTATGTAAGCAAATAAAGAGAAGATATTTTAAAGTCTTACTACCAACTTTATCTGTGTTAATGTTTTTTCGTGTTTCTTCCAAAAAGCGACGTATTTTATTATCTTTATCCAAAAGCAATTCATTAATATCGCTTTCAAACGAAGGAGAAATAATAAAATCATACAAACTGCAATTATTTGCGGTTAGTGCATCCATAAGTGGCATATATCCAGATGTATTTCTATTGATTTTGAAATCCAGATGCTGAATAAACGCCAACTTTTGAATTTCACATGGTCTTATTGAAATCGACCAATCAACAATTTTAACGATTTGAATTGTTATTCCGTTGTGAATCAATTTCTTTTTGGCAAATCGGCATTTAATAGAATGAGAATCATTGATTTTTGTTAATGAGAAAGCTGTTAAACGATCAAATTTAGTTCTTTTGTCGTTTGCGGGCGAAAGAACATATTCGTATATACCGAATCTTCTTCTTACTCTTCTCTCTATATAATATGTGTGATCGATGGTGCTTTCACCACCATCGCCCTCTAATAGAACATCTTTGATGGAACGATAATATTCTTCATCTTCCTTGTTTGAAAATGGAAAATCTTCGAGGTTGCTTAAAATATCAATATCAAATAATGTTTTAGCGGATTCTCTAATATCAAATAAATAGTCGGAGTACTTCAGTAAAAGTGATTCAGAATCAAAAATGTTTTGAGTATAATGTGAGGCAGAAACTTGCAAAAAGGAATACAAGTCTACAAAGCAACGATAATTCTTGCCTTTTTGTGTCAAATGTTTTTGAGCCTCTTGAATCAATTTCAAGGCATTGTCAATATTGGAAGTTGGATAATCTATACCATATTGTAGAAGGGCGAATCCATCCAATAGGTTTCTTGATTGGCCCAATATGTTTTGAGCACATAAACCTATGTGGTTAGGACATAATAAATCTATATTGCTTTCGATATTATCATTGGCGTTTTTAATATATTGTCTAGCATCTAGTTTCAAACTTCTCATAAATAAAGTATATTGCTAGGCAATAATAAAGACAATTAGTGGAGTTACAATAGGAATGAAATTGTCCAGAGTTACTACTAAAATCTATTGCTTTAAATTCTCGAAATATCATTTATAAAGCAATCATTCAACTCCGTTTGTTTTTATTATTCTGTAAAATACTGTTTTATTGGGGTTTATTTTTTAATGGGTCAAACTAAATGGAAAACAAAAAATCTCATTGCTGAGATTCATTTGCAGAACAATTAAGTTCTTCTCTTTTGATATCTAAATTATAGATGAATGTTATTTAATGTCAAGTGTTTTACTAAACTTGTGTTCCGCATAATTATCTGTCATCTTTGAAATAAAAACTGCCAAACTTCTTAAATACAACTTAAAAACGTTTCTATAATCTTTAATGTTGTTATTAGTTAGTTGCTCGCCACTTATTTGTTCAGAAATAATTGAATAAACTCTTTCAATAAATTTAATTGTTTCCTTTTTGTTTGCTGTATGAAATGAAACATCATTTAGAACTAACTTTGTCTCATATTCTATTCTTCTAGATCTATATACAAAGTCATCAAAGAAATCGTTTGTAATTTCATCAGGATTATTGTAATAAAACGCAAAAAGAGATTTAATCAATTTTGATTTTTCATCATCATATTTAATGATGGATTTGTTGGATTTAATATAATTCTTTCTTGCCTCATCAAATTCATCTAAAACACTAAGGAATTCATTATCATTGAATTTCGAAAATGAATCGGTTTGTTTGAAACAATCAGCAAACAAATCAATCAAATAATCGCAAGCCGCTTTTGCCTCGACTCTTTTTTCAGAAGAAGAAACACTAAGGTTTGTGAACGGCCTGGATTTAAATGAAATTGGAACAAGCCCTTTTGATTGGCTATCTAAACAAATATCTAAATAATCAGAACATATTTGGGCAATTTCATCTGCATAAGCAACTATAAAACCCTCTAAGGTCTTCGGCCCTTTATTATCATAATATTCTTTGCGTTCATGAAAAATGTATTTAAAACCGTAATCCAAATCTTGTTGATTTTCATAATAAAGTTTTGTGTGTCTAACAATGCCGTCAAGAATATCGAAATCGACATTATCAAATTTGACGCTTTCTATGTAAAGAAGTCCGGAATTAATATTATGTTTGAAACCAATAATAACTCCTAATTTATTAAAATCTGGAAGATTATGTTCTTTGCAGCATTGCCCAGAAATAATCTCATGCAAAGCTCTTTCACCAGCATGACCGAAAGGAGTATGACCGATATCATGAAGGAGCGCTATTTTTGATACTTTCGATAAGTCGCATTTAATAGCAGAGTTATCATACATTAACTTTTTAGCCATTTTTAAAGCAATCTCTTCAACTTCGATTGTGTGCTGAAGTCTAGTGTGATAATGATCATCAGCCGCACCATTAAAGAGTTGAGTCTTATGTCTCATGCGGCAAAACACTTTGCTAAAATAAATATCTAATTTATCGTTCATGTTTTTATTATACTTGAAAACAACTTGCACTTCTCTCTTTTTTGATGGATTTATAGACACATAAGGAACGGGCACCACTATGCACAATAAAGACAAGGTTATCCTAGATAAAAAACTTCCATATGAATATAACATCTGCCTTTATATCTTAGAAGAATTATGCGATAAGGGAGTTATCGATGTTTTTGAGATGGCCGAAGCTATAATTCTTCTAAGAAAGAAATACAAAATGCCTGTTATAGGTATCTATGGTAAAAAAGACAATAATTCCAGTGACTAAGAAGTTGGAAAAAGAATTAATAAAAGAAGCCAGTCCAGAACATAAATTAAGAGTCTGTGCCTATGTTAGAGTGTCCACTGATAGTGAGGAACAACTAGAATCTTTTAATGCTCAAATTGGAAGATATAAAAGAATATTCAAGAAGAACACGCGGGAATTTGTAGGAATATTTGCGGATACTGAATCTGGTACATCCATAGATAAAAGAGAAGAATTTCAAGACATGATGGATAAATGTTGAGAAGGACTCATTGATCCTATCTTGGTTAAGCAAATGTCCAGGTTTGGTAGAAATACGATAAACACTCTTCAAGCGATATACGAATTAAGAAATCTGGGTGTTGAAGTATACTTTGAAACTGATGAATTATATGCTTCCAATTCAAAACTAGATTTCATGCTAACCATGTATTCCGCTCTAGCGCAGGAAGAATCTCGTCAACAGTCGGTTCGTGTTTCCTCTGGTATCCATGAAAGAATGGAATCGGGAAATATCTCTAAAAGAGTTAGACCAATATTAGGATTTAGAAAAGATAGCTTTGTTAAGATTTACATCTATGAACCAGAAGCTATCGCTATTAGGACAGTATTTATGCTCTTTGTGTCTAATATCAAGATGCATGATGTTGATAGATTTATGAGAAGAGATTTTGCATCATTAAACTTTTCTAAAACCTTTAGAACCAGAATGTATGATGGCGTTATCTCTAATCCAAGATATAAAGGAGATGTTGTTCTACAGAAAACATTTAAAAGTAACTATCTTGAAATTTATTGAGCCGATAAGCAAAATGTCTTTTAATAATTGAAAATTATATTATCTTATGTATAATAGACAACAATTATGGATAAGAAAAAACTAATTATTGTTATATCTTCGTTATTAATAACATCAATAACCATCGGGATTATTGCTTTTGCTACTGGCACAAATAAGAGTTCAGGTGGCAGTAAAGATGATGAGCCAGAAGATGTTGTTACCACTACTTATACTGTATCATTTGATACTCAAGGTGGAACACCTATTGCTGATATCACAGTTAATGAAGGTGATAAAATCACTAAGCCAGAAGATCCAATTAAACGTGGATATCATGTTGATGAATGGCTATATGAAGATAAGCCTTGGTTATTTGATTCATATACAGTTAAAAGTGATATGACATTAAAAACAACTTGGGATTATGATACGTACACGATTGAATATCGTTTCCTTGGTGGAGAAGCCCCAACAGAAACATATCCAACCTCATATAACATCAATAGTGAGTTTGAATTAATTAGACCAGTGAAATTCGCTAATATCTTTGCGGGTTGGTTCTCCCAAGATGGCAATAGAGTCGACTCCATTAAAAAAGGTATGACTGGTAACTTAGTCTTAACTGCCAGATGGATTGATGGACTAATCATCAACAGTGAAGATGAATCTAAAGGTACTATTTATGTTTATGGTGATGAAGAAGATATCAACAAAGTAACAGTTAAAAATATCCCTACTGATAAGAAATATCATTTGTTTACTGGTTGGTATGACAATGAAGATAATCTTCTCTCAGAAGACACAGAATATACATTTACTTTAAAAGATGATATTACATACATTAATTCCCATTACATGAACGACGAAGAAGAACATGAGTGGAACTTAGAACACGGTGTAGTACCATCCATTTATGGTGATAGTAATAAATATGTTAAATATGGTATGTACCCACAAAGTAATGTCAATGACGAGGATTTAATTAATAAATTAAATAGCTCTGAATTAACCACGATTGATGGTTACTATTATTACAACCATGAATACTACGCGAAGAGAAAAGCTAAAATAGCAAAAGATATGGAAACAGGTGAAACCTTACCACTCCGTAATTTTGATAATGGCGATGAAATCATTGAAGATAATGAATATTGGTTTAAGGTCGAACCACTCTCTTGGAGAGTACTTGAAAACGAAGATAGTAGTTATTTCTTATTAAGCGAGAAACTCATTGAAGTAAGACGCTACCACTTCGGTGGTCCTAGAGAAATAGATGGTAAAACCATCATGCCAAATAACTACAAATATAGCGAAGTACGAAGCTGGCTAAATGATAGCTTCTATAACAATACATTTGTCTTTAATAAAGAAAATATCCAAACAATGGAAGTAGATAACTCCGCCTCTAGTACCGCTACTCCAGAAAGCGGATTTGAATGCGAAAATACTTTCGATAAGGTCACACTATTAAGTTATAAAGATTATTCAGATAGCAAATACGGATTCCCAGGAGCAAATGCTACACCTGCTCGTAGATTTTTAACAACAGATTACGCTAGAGCAAATGCTGCGCAATACTCTACTGATGTAGATAAACCACATACTGGTTATTGTTGGACAAGATCGCCAATAGAAACAGATGAAAACAATGGTTCATGTGCTTCTAGAAACAATAAAAACGGAACACTAAATAACGACTATGTTGGATTCAATGGTTCGTGTGTGCAGCCCGCATTGACTATTTCATATAATTTGTAATTATCAGCAACAAAATATAAACAATAATTGTATAATTAGCCAAGTATATGGATGTCTTTCACAGACTGTAATAATCCCTATTTTTTAAAAATATAAAATTATTCCTACTGTAACAATTCCAATTAGAGGTGTGTTAAGCCTATATACTATATTATCAATAATATAGTGTGTTAATTGTTAAATACACTGATAATAGTATGAAATATGCCTTTAGAGCAAAAACTTGTCCGACTATACCAATTCATACAGTATAAAAATTAATAATAATGGATGTGATAGATAAGAAGATTACTAACAGACTTTAAAAATCCCAGTGTTCATAAAAAAAGCAAGCCACAATAATGCAACTTGCTTAATTAGAATGAACTCATATATTACTCTCCGTTCTATTTTTTAATCTGTTTTTTGAGTTCTTTGTCTGGGATAAAGTTTTGACCAATGTGGTTATCTCTATCCTTGCTTCTGTTAATGCTTTGGTTCAGTAGAGCATGACCTGGAGTTCCGTCTTTTGCTCTAACGGCAGCAATGTCAAGACTGTCTCTTCGACAAGCTCTAGGGTTTAATTCTTTATAAGCATTAATCAAATCAGCTTCATTTGATGGCGACTTTCTGTTCGTCACAATCCTATTTGGATATTTTGGCATGCAAGTTCCCTCCTTTCTTTATTTTCCTTTAAAAAACGAATATACATTCTCATAGTTATCGATTTCTCTTGTTAGACCATTGGCATATGCGATTGCCACATACACTACTGTAGAAAAATATCTATAGATAACATATGACTGTTCTTTGTTTTTGCAATTAATCCTATCGTTATAATTATTAATAAACTCCACTATTTTGTTTGGGTGCTCCATAACATTGGATTCCTTGAAATCTTTGTAATTTTTGTCTAAGAAATACAGCATTAAATCATTAAAATTGTCTACGATGAATTTATTTGTGGCGCCTTTATAATGTTCGTTGATATCTGTCGCATATTCAGAAAGATGTGAATATCTACTTTCCCCTCTTTCACGCTTATAATCCGCAATCACCTCAATACACGGTGATGATAAGAGCAACATACCTGTGGTTTCATCAGCAAACTTTTTGTACATTTCTTCAACATCATCACAATCATTATGATCGACATCATATATTAAGAAAATTCCAGAGAAAAATGCATACGGATAAGAAAATGCTCTTTCAATCGACATCTCATTTTCGTTATAAAGATTAAGAAAATCGTGAATTCGATTACGTGGCCCTTGTATAATTACAACATTGTTTTTCTCTAAACTATATTGAAATTTCTCAAATTGACCAGCGTCTTCTATATCCATCTTCTCTCCACTTACCATAGTATTGAAACCATACTTCAAAAATACATCTGCAAAGATGCTTGGTTCAGTAACGCTTCCTTCTACTATTAGTAAGATGTTTTTATTCATTTTCTTCTATTGCTCCATCAAAAATTGATGATAAATACATTTTTTCTATATTGTTAACTTCTCTAATGTTTGGATAAATTTTAGAAAGCCTGTAGTAATTTGAAAAACCTTTAGACCATTTAGCAAAGTAAACTTGATCTGGTCTTAACATTTGCAATGCAAAAGTATTATGCAAAGTAAAAACTACTTGAATATGCTTATCTCTAATGACTTTTAGGAATGATTTTATTGTCGATGGGTGTAGCGCGAGATCAACCTCATCAATAAAGATAACACTGTTTTCAGGCACCGTAGCTATGATAGAAAGCAAAACACTTTGGTTATGCATACCGACCGAAATCATATTTATTGGTAATTGTTTTTTAAATCCGTCATCATCGAAAACAATATTATATTGAGATGCAATTAGCCCATTTGGAGAAATCCTATTATTCTTCACTATCTTGTAAACAGGAAAACTATCGTATTCTTCCAACAACTTTTTAACTTCCTCAGACTTTTTAACTAATAAATCATATATATTAGTATTGTTAAATAATTTTGATGTAACAAATGATCCTCTATTAATAAATGGCAAATTTATAAACGTGAATGAGCTAATATATGCAAAGACAGATTGAATTGTTATATCCATAATCTCTTCTGAAGCTAAAATACGTAAAAGAGGGGCGAGAAGTGAATTGTCCTTTATTTGTCTATTTTCATCTTTATATCTATAGGAACTTTTTTCTCTTTCAAAATAAACTAAATCATTCTTTTTTAAGAATTCTCTACTTATATAGTTGTCCCTAGACGTTTCTAATAAATAACAAAAACTATCATTATTAATATCGAATTCTAAATAGATGCTGCCTTTTATCTTTTCTTTATCGGTTCTATTTCCTGATAAATATTCTTGAAACAAGAAATCATTAACAACAAAAGGTGCTAAAGCCTCTGCGGGATAGTACATAAGGGAAATAAAAAATCCAATAGCATTCAAAACAGATGATTTACCACTACCATTATGACCATAGATGGCAATCGGATTGACTACATCTTCAAGAATGTTTTCATCGCCGAACTTAAAATTTCCTTTTGTAAAATCGATTTCACAAACATCAATAGAATTAACGTTTCGAATAATAATCTTTTTTAACATGTTTCATCCTCACTGTAGTTTTTCTACACTAATATAATATCAGTCTCAATTTTGAAAGTAAATTAAAAACTGTATTTTTTATACAGTGATTCCGCTCATTGTTAAATAAATATGATTGTATTTAAGTTGTTATAACTTTATAGTTTTTCCAATGTATCATTGATTTTTTGTTTGTCTTTTTTTGTAATTCTGAAGAAAGGGATTTGAAAACAATAAAAAAGAAATCATCGCACTCAAAACAGCAAGTCCTAATGTAATAATTGTTTCAGTTAATGGTAATTTTGATTAACTTTGGAAATCATTTACACACACTGGCAAAGCACTTAAAGCGGGTACTATCTCCATATGACAAAACTAGCCAGACAATTCTTAAAAGTTTAGAAGATAAGGAATTAATTTTGTCCGGATATCCAGTAAATGGTGACTCGCGATCCCCATTAAAAAATGATAAACCGGACTGATGTAAGTCGTTGTAAAAATTATCTCTTTCATCATTATTAAAAAAGGCAAATGTCGCATGCACAAGAAAAAACATAGAAAACAATGACTTCTTAAATGGATTTATAAATAAAGATTTCGTAAAAAATAAAGCTTCAAATTGAGGGGGAAGGTTGCGCCTGCCAGAAAGGTGAACGCCACTTTTAGCTTCTCCCTTAGTCAAAAAACGAATAAATGTGAATGGTTTATAATTTTCCGCATTATTTAAGGAGTCATTAGAATTCCATTGAGGAAAAACGTCAGCCATTTCGTAAAAATATGCAGGGTCAAACGTGTCATTAGCAATGAGCGGGGCCAATGCATTCCCGTGTGCAGCCGCATTTCTAATTATTGATAAATCAGAAAGCATACCTTCCAAATACCATAAATAAATGTAAAGATCATTTTCTTTTTGCTTAAGCAAAGAAAGCTCTAAAAACACGGTTTTGATAATGTCGGATAATTCCGCTAGTGTAACGGTTGAGAGTAATAGTTCAACCGGAGCATCAATTACTTCAACATCATTAGGGTCATTATTCTTTTGAGAGAACACAACAAAATCGGACGAAATTGATAGCCAGGTTTTCTCTTTAATTCCAACTAGTGCATTTTTTAAAATTTTCTTAGTGATAGGGGTTGAATCTAACTTCGAAATTAGCCAAGAAGATGATTTACCAACTAATTCAATTGCTCTCGATAAAGCTACTTTTGCTTCTTTTTCGATAAATAAAATCCATTTCAAATAAAATAATGATATTTGTTTATCTGCTTCAATTAATTTATCTAAGGTGTTCTTCCCTGGCAAGCTGTTGGAACGAAGAGATGCAAAAAGATATCTTGAAAAATCTGTTTCCTTATTATTCAAGCAAACTAATTTCACCAAGGGACCGTCTTCTGATTTGATGTTATATGCACATACTATATTGATGCCACGCCATAACATATTCCTGGTCTCAAAAGAGACTTTTTGTCTCAGTAGCGGTTTGTGGTTTGCATCAAACATTGAAGATATAGTATTAAAGTATAATTTAACTTTACGGTCTTCAACCATCGTGCTAATTACTCCGTAATTTTTATGAAGCTCAATTATATCTCCGTAACATCTTTTACTCATCTTATATCGTTTCCGCTATTTTAAAATCTGTACTTGAAGTATATTTGAGAACAACAAACATAACCAAATATTATTTTGACCTAACAGTACCATTTTTTATATGATACTTAATTTTATGCCCTTCACAAAAATCAATAACAGTTTTAACAGATATATTAAAAAACATATCCCTATCCTTATAACTTGAAATAACTTTATTATAGTTCCATCTTCCAAAAACAATATAATCAACAAAGGAAACACTATTTAAAATTGCGACTAGATCTTGTTCAATTACATTAGGCGTTGGATAAGGTTCAATACTAACCCACGTTTTAAACCCAGCCTCATGCATCCTTCTCAGACACGCAATCCTTTCTTCATAAGAGGAGGTAAATGGTTCATATTGTCTTCTAAAATCTTCACTTAACGAGACTAAAGTTATTCCGTATTCATTGTATTTTTCAGTTTTTAATGCTGATTCCGGAATTGTTCCTTTTGTTAATGTTACAGCCTTAATCTTGTTTTTATTTAATTTATTTATAATTTTAATGGTCATTTCAGAAACTTCGGAATAACCATTCATAAATGGGTCAGTTGTAAAACACAATTGAACAGATTTAATCTTATTTTTATACCTTGGAATTTCTTTATCTAATAAATCCAAAGCATTTGAAACCAATTTTGGTTCAAGCCAATCTTTATATGTTTTTACATTTCCGAATCTTTTAGCCATATTAAATGCATAACAAGGAAATAGGCAACCGTGAGAGCACCCTAAAACGTGGTTGATCGTAAAATCACCATATTCAACCCCTGTTTTATATAATAATGTTTTTCGAGTAATGGTTTTCATATTGTTACACCGCCTTATTTAAAATTACTTTATGTTTTTTGTCTTCTCTCATAAATGTACTTTCCTGCCCCTTTGTTGTTTTATCAGGAAAGCGGCTAATCTTTAGGAAACCTTCATATTCTAATTCTTTAATATATTCAATTAATTTCGAACTCCCAGTTTCAATACCGAATTTGGTGAAAAATTCACACAAGAACGGGGTAAGACAAATAGACGAACTAGGAAAAATGTCTTTAATCATTTGTTTGGTATTTTCTTGACTCTCTAAATTTCCTTCAGTATTGAATTCAAAAATGGACATCTGCCCACCTTGCTGCCTCTCAATCGACTCGTTTATTCGCTTATACATTATGTCGGCCATGATAAGGCACCCCTCATCATGATTCGTTAAATGAAACAACCTATACTTAGGAATTATGTTATCTTGATTTGATCTAACTGGCACATTTAAAACGTATTTATATTTTGATTTGAAAGCGTCTGAAATTCCGTCAGCCAATAATTTCTCAGCTTCTTTTGAAGAAATCAATTGATTTTTAAAATCCTGTACTATTTTTATCCAAAAATCGCCACCAGCTATCCTTGTCAATTCATCTCTATTAATGTCATTAGCTGGTTCATACTCGACAAGATACTCATTTATTGCGTCATCAAGTTTAAAATCTACCTTGAGAACTCTGCACGCCTCTCTAAAGAAGCCCCAGGTATTAAAATTTATAAGCATTTCTACACTTTTTGTTTCGTTAGTCTTAAATGAACAAAACTTTTTAACATCAAGAGCTTTTATTCCATATGGATCGACATAAAGAAAAACAGTATCAAAAGGATGATTATTTAAAATAAGGTCAATATTATCTTCAAATCTTCCTCCCACTACCTCGATGCTTAAATCATCAATATTATCAACGATAAGATTATTTTCTAGGTCTTTAAAATGATTTAACTCAATAAAGTATGCTTTAATCTGTTTCTTAACATATTTTGAAACAGTCAAATCTTTTTTAATACATTCTAAGGCTATTAATGGCGATCCGTTTTCTCCGTCATCAAATTTTCCTTTACCTGCAAAACAGTCAATATAACAAATTGGCCTGTGGTAAGCCAATAACTTATAAAAATAAGGAGTTAAATACGACCCTAAAATACTATCTTTTGTTTTAGACCAGTCCTTTTTCTTTGCAAAGAAATTGTTTGTAGACATTAATGTTCTATGCTCCTAGAGTTATTAGCCTTTATTATATAAAATTGTTATGATCATTGAAACTTAATTGTTTGAACGTATACATGTTTATAACTGTCATTTTGCTTCAGAATAAAACAAGTTAGAAAGATTCAGTAATTTTTAACAATATTTCTATCAATAAAGATACTGTTTTTTAATAACAGCCGCTTTTCCTATAAATAATGATAGGATAATAAAAACGTTTCTTAACAATATTTGCTTTAAGCTTATTTGGATGATCATTTAATGGTTTATGTGAATGATCCACTAATGATTTGTTTAGTTCCATCAAATCTTTTTAACCATCGATAAAAAGAACTTCTTTTGATGTGATAGAAAGATGTAATCTTTCTTATTAGCCATTCTGAAACAGTCCTACGGAGGCAGGCATGTAGTCTTGTTTCAATGTCTATTGGTATATAGTTTCTTTCTAATGCTAAAATACTCATGGACATCTCCTTCTATAAAGCTTGAACAACTTAATTATAGATAAGATGTCTTTTTTATTATTTAATTTTGTCTCACATCATTTGGTATTAAACAATTTCTACCATAATTATCTACAATATTAGGCGATTTTAAAGATTCACCACAAATATCACAAACTATTGACTATATAAAAATAAACAGATGTAAGCAAAATATTGATATTTTTTGATTTAATCAACTCCCAATACTTTTGCAAACGAATAAAATTCGTTTTTATACTCGTCATGTGAAGAATACCACAAAGGAATGACGCCAATCTTTAACAAAAATATTGTTTTGTACATTATCGCTTCAATTGGCAACCCTTCAATTGAATTATAGTAAAAATGAAAACTTGATGGATAATCATTAAAATGTTTGCTTACGACTTTTTGTTCTTCGTAATCAGTTAATCCATTACCAATAAAGCAACAAATTTTATTGAGGTGTTCATATAATTGACTATAACCATAAGAAGATGGATTTTTATAATTTTCAAAATACTCATTTGTTGTTAAAACAATTGAATCATAGTTCTGCCCAAGAACTGGTTCTGGATATTTTGGAATAAAACCATGAGAATGGATTACAGAATAAGAAAAACCTGGTTGGGCCGCTTTTGCAATTGAATATTTGTAAATTGTTAAAGCTTCTTCGTTATAGCAATTTAACAATGATCTTTCTAATAAGTCGTCGTAATTGAATGTTAAAACACGCTGAGTTTCATTTGGATGATTTAAGCTTTGAGCATATAGCACAGCTGCAATAGCGGTTAATGTTGTATTGTCATAAGGAGTTGGATCCTTGGATAAATTAATCATTGATTCTAAAATGCTTTTATAATTGCTATAGGAAATGTCCTTAACAATCTGAAACGAACCGTAATTAGTGTTAAACACACTTTTGTTTATTGCATCACATATATTCTTCTTAAAAATACCATCAACAACGGTTTTGAATTGGTTTTCTAATTCAGACCATTGTGGCATATTATAGCCATAATTAATACCCGATCCAACAATAAATCGATAGCCAAAATCGTTGGTCTTTTTTAAATTGAATAATGCTTGAATATTCTTATAACCTTCTTCGCCTTTAACATTGTTATGACAGGCGTCAATTAATAAGTCAATCACTTCGTTAGGAAGCGAATCTTCGTAGTTCGACAGCTCTTTAAACTTTATATTTCCGGGTTCAATAAACTCACTGATTTTTTTATCCTTATTTCTAAACAACAAATAATAAGTACTATTAATATCAAATATTTTGAGCCTAAAACTATATGGTTCCCAAAGAATCCTGTCTTGTTTAGTATTGTAATTCATCTCTTTTAGAAATGAAGGTTTGCTCATTTTTATAATATGTTTATCTTTTAAAAAACAGTCAAGACCAATATAGAGAATAAAGAAATCTCTAAGTTCAGATGCTGACAGTACAAGCAGTTTATCATATTGTTCTCTATTCATAATAAGTGCCTTCCTTAGTCGCTATATCTTTCACATATATCTTAATAAAACAAACACAAAATTTATTTAACATTTCTATATTTTTTTCTACTATATAAAGCGTATCTGAAAACTAGTATCCAACTCTTTAACCAATTGAATCCTTGTGACTCATGATATACACGATACATAGATTTAACTAATTTAGATTTATTAGAGTTCTTACTATTAGAGTGAATAATATAAGTAGCTAATATCTTGTGATTACCTTTAGCCACTATTCCTCTTTTTAATATTGTTAACCAGAAGATATAGTCTTCATGTCGGTTATATGTTTCATCAAAATATAAATCACCTATAACACTTCTATCATACATAGTGGTTAAGCAAGATAAGGGATTACCTGTTAATGCTTTTTTATAATCTGTTTCTTCAGGTGCATAGAAATCAGTACATGTATGTTCTGCTTGTCTTCTATATCCCGCTGAAATAAGCGGTCCATTATCTTTAATAAATTCTAATTGACATTCTAAATAATTAGGATCAAGAAGATCATCAGAATCTAGGAAAGTGATATATCTGCCTTTCGCGTGTTTTAATGCTAAGTTTCTCGCTACACCAGAGCCACCATTCTTTGGTGTCTGTAAAACAATTATTCTTGGTTCATTTTTAGCTAATTCTTCAATAAAAGAAAAAGAATCATCTTTGGAACAATCGTCCACTATTATCCATTCCCAATCTTTGTATGTTTGAGAAAGAACACTATCATATGTTCCCTTAATAGTGTTTATACAATTATATGCAGGAGTGATAATACTAACTTTGTTATTCATTAAAATCTCTCTCAATCAACTCTTTTAAATACTTCTCAAAGCTTTCAACAGAATATTGTTCTCTTCTTTCAAAAGAGTTCTTTCTTAAATCAACCAATTTGGTTTGATTGTTGTAAATAAACTCTAAATTATTCATTAAATCATTATTATTGCCTTGCTCATAAATAATTGAGTCGTTTTCGCTTAATACTTCGTGCGCTCTTGCAAATGAGGCTGACAAAGTTGGTACACCCGCAATAAAAAAGTCAATTATCGAACCAGGGAAACCTTCTCTATATTTTGTAGGAAATACATGTAAGTCATATTTAGAAAGGTTCTCATAACTCTCCTTACTACCAACTTCCATCATTCCTTGGAAATTAATGAAATCGTATTTATCTGAAAGCTCTTTGATTTTTGCCTCTTCATCCTTATTTTGTGGCCTACCAAATACATCCAAAACAAATCTAGTTTTTTCTTGATTTAGTTCCACTAAACAATCAATTAAATCATAGATTCCTTTAGGCTCTTCTATCCTAGATAGATAAACAAGTTTAAGTACATCCTTTGGATAATGCTGTTCATTAAAATCAATCCTACAAATTGGTTTAAAATTTGGAAAAACACTTATTCTTTCAAAGCCTAATGATTGAAGTTCTTCTTTCATAGATGAGGTTTCCACCACTATGAGTTTATCCTTAATAAATGTTTCTTTTTTGATTGATCCATTTAGAATTCTGTCATATAAAAATGGTCCGATTTCAAAATAGACAACCCTATTAGATGGGTATCTGGCTAGCCTTAATACTTTTTGAATAATATTAGCGCCGTGAGCATCCTTTGATATCACTATGTATTTATACTTTCTTCTACCAAAAAGCGCTTTGAAAAAGATTGATAATGTATTGATAATCTTATGTCCACTTAAGTTTATCAAAGATAAATCAGCAAACTTCCTTAATGATTCATATATCAAAGTGCATTTGATGCGTTCGCCATCAAACTTTTCTTTTGAAGTATTTAAGCAAGAGATAAAAAGCATCTTTTTCATAGTTACTTCTTTATCTCCTTGATAAAATCAAGCCATTTATTAACAATAAACTCTGTTTGTAGGCATTCTGGAACATTTGGTTTTTGTCTATCTAAACTAATCGCTCTTTCCATAGCCTCAGCAAAACTATTTGAATCATTGTCTTTAGATAAAATTAGCAAGTCTGGGAAAATCTTTTTGAGTTCTCTGGGCCCACCAATTGTACAATCCGTAGATACTGATGGTATACCTAGCGAAAGAGCTTCCGCTAAAACGTTAGGCATTCCTTCAAATCTACTAGAAAGAACAAAAACAGAGGAATCGTATTCATCCTTTTGCCAAGTCTTACTGCTCGGTAATATAGAAACACATTTTTCTAAACCTGTGTCTTTAACTTGTTTTAAAAGACTATCTAACATATGTCCATTCCCATACATCTTTAATGTATAATCGTTATTTTTTTTGCTAAATATATCAAACGCATCTATTAACATCGAACAGTTTTTCTGTTCATTCAGCCTTCCAACGTAAAGAATTTGTTTTTTTGTTTTTTTATTATCATTAGGAACAAAATCAAGTGATACTGGGTTATGAATAATGGCTGATTTAGATTTAGCAATCTTCTTATACCATTTCATCGCATCTTCTGTTTGAAATACGCATCCAGATGCTTTCTTAAATGATTTATTTAATAAATATTGTTTTAATCTTCCTCTGTGATTTGGATCATTTCTTTCAGAAACAATATAAGGAATCTTAGTGTGCCTTAAAGCCCACCATGTATATATACAAACATACGATAAGAATGAAATAACAATGTCGGGTTTATTGTTTTTTACTACTCTTCTAATCAATTTGGCTTTCTTAAAAAACCTAGCTTTGCTATTTTCAATATAAAGCAAATCAATCTTGTTATCCAATTTGTAAAATGGTTCTTTTGCTTCATTAGACAGCATCAAAATAGAAACATCATGCCCACGTTCAACAAAACCATTTGATAATGTGGCAATAACTCTTTCAGCTCCTCCGGAGCCCATTGTGTCACAAATAAACATGATTTTCATTAAATGCTAACCTCATCGTAAGAATTATTGGTTGGTTCACTCTTGATAGCTCTTTTAAACTCTGGTAGTTTGCAATCCTTCGTTAAGAAGAAAAGAAGAGCTAAAACAAGGTATGTTTCTTTTGAATAATAGACGACTCCAAAGAAACTTCTAATAAAATAAACAAAGAAAAGAATCGAAACCAAATATAAATATTTGTCTTTCGGCTTAAAAGAAAGAATAAAAGGGATTAACAAGCAAGCGTTGAACAAAACAAGACCTATTAAACCAAAATCACACAATACCTCTGCAAAATTATTATGAGCGTATGTTCCTACTCCAGAATAAATGCTAAACCCATTAACACCATAGCCAAATATAAGGTTCCTTCCACCTAAATAGAAAGCATATCCTGGCCATACCGCTCTTTGGACGGTTGAGGTATCAACTTTAGAATTACCAATTCCAAAAATTGTATAAATGGTTCTATCGAATTGATCTTTTAAAAATGCTAATTGAGGGATGTTAATCAATATAAAGAAAGATGCAATCATACAACCAAAGACTACTAAAAAGATAATTTTGTGTTTCCTTAATTTGAAAAACAAAATAACAACGCTTCCCACAACGACAGATATTAAAAATGCCCTACTGCCAGTAAAGAATCCTAAAAAGAAAAATATAAATGCTGGTATTAAAAACAACAATTCAATTTTCTTATCATAGAATAAACCAATATATAAAGACAAAGCGTACGCAATCGCGAAGTAAAACCCAATTGTATTTTGATTATCAAAATAAATATCAATTCTTTCGCTTGATAATTGAAGATGGATGATCTTGTCCCTGTATACGTAAGCGAAATAAAAGGCAAACACTAAGAAAGCAGCTATTATTGCAATAAGAATAATCTTTTTATTCTCAATAGCCACAAAAGCATAATAGAAGATTATTAAAGTTAAAAACATTAATAACAAAGTTGTCCATCCTATTTTCCCGCTAGTGCCAACAAAAGCATGAGAATAAAAAGCCGTTCCTAGGAAAGCAAATAGCATAAAAGAAGCAGGTAGAATCAACCATCTATTAATTTTGAAATGAGTGTACAAAAATGTGTAAACAAAGGTACATCCGGCGAACGCCGCCATCAAAAAATAAGAAATAATATACCAACCAGTTCTTCCTGAAAATGCAGGTATTGAAAAAGTATATAGGAATAGGAATGACACTATTCCCCAATAAAATATCTTTTTAAGAACCAAATTATTTTTCAGTTTGGAGATAAAATTTTTCATTCTGTCTCCTTTACTCTTCTGTTTCTTTTAGCAAGAAATAGAACAAAATAAGCAATAGTCAACCCTAGTAAACACCAAATCTCACAAGTTGTTGAGAAATTAGAAAACAAAAGAGCGCTCTTGCTTATAGCATGTATAATCCAAAAAATGATGTATGGAATAAGAGCGGCGCCACCAACAAATAAGGAATTCGAAATAGTAAAACTAAATGCGCCCACCGCAATCAAAATAATGGCGGCAACCAACACAATTACAGCAAAAATAAGAAGTAATATAGACCAAACATCGCTAGACTTATTGCCCACATAAACGAGCTTGCTTTCATCAATTTTAAAACCGTTTGTGAAATTATGATCCAGAATTTTAAAATCGAAATCATCTAACGAATAAAGTTTAGTCGCATACTGAATGTAATATTTGTTTTGATATGCATAATTTCTAAGAAAGAATAAACCCTGTCTTTTAAAACCTGGTGGATACCATTGACCAGCTAAGAAAAATTCTCCTATAGTTTCATCGAGCGCTTCATAAAAGTAATCATCTTCCAAGTAGATGTTGTCGATTGAAAATTTATACTCTTCCCCATCAAATTCCAATGTTATTAAATACTCTTCTTTATTTAGTATTTTTTTGTAATTATCGGTTGTATGTTCTAAACCATATTTATCGAGAATGCAGTTTGCTCTACTTTGAGAAATATATAGGAACGAGTTTGCTCCTTTAACTTGAGGATGATCGCTATAAAACATCAACTTCAAAGGATAGAACTCCTGTTTGTAATATAGGTGTTCCCCATCTTTATCTTTGATATCAGCAACCCCAAAACCAGTATCAACGTTAAGAAAAGAAAAATTAACATCTTCATCAATGTCTTTGAGTTTAACCGTATGGGATTTATCGGCATTAACCGTTCCAACGTAAGTCGCAAGTCCTTCCCTAAAAATTCCATAAAGATAATGGAATTCATAATAAGGGTTATTGACAGTTTTATCGGTGGCGTCGTTGGGTTCAATCATCATCGCTGCATACCTTCCGTTTACTGTATGGTCTTCAGCAACATCCGCTAAATATTCAGAGGTGTTTTCAACGACTGTTGATGAATTAATAGCGCCGATAGGAAAAATAACCAATAATGAAAAAAATATTAAGCATAATACTGTTATAAGATTTGTTTTCTTATCATTTATGACTCTATTTAAAAAATTAGACATCTTGATTAATACCTCTTTAATTTTTTTTCAAATAAATGAAGGGCACCATATCGGCAACGTCCAATCTCACAATTATTGTACTTAGAATTGCGTTTTTCATAGTATGAATACTATAGCATGGATATTATCGTTTTATAACTTTATTTTATTAAGTTATTCATTCATATAATGTTTGACCAAACAAAATCTAAAATATAAACTTTTATTAGTCGCATGAAAAAAATATTACTCATCGCAGATTCGAATATGTCTTTATCTGGGGTGCCAGTTGTTTTTATGTCGATTGTAAGGCAGCTGAATAAAGACTACCAATTTGACATTATCGTTTTAAAAGATAATGATATGTATTTTGAAAAAGAATTCATTTCTTATGGAGGAAAAGTTTATAGATTTAATTGCCCTAAGCCAGACAACTTTTTCAAAAAGTTTTTCTGGTTAACAACAAAGTATTATAAGAGGGTTAAGAGGTTCTTGAAGGATAATATTAACTTAAAAGAGTATTCTGCTATTCATTCCTTTCATGAAGGCTTTTCTTATCCATTCATAAAAGAAGCTAAAAAGGCGGGAGTCCAAAAAAGAATACTCCATATTTGTTCTGCAAAAAGCGCTTACCCACAAAATAAAACATTCAGTCAATCAATGTTCAACTGGTATCAAAAGAAAGCGATGAAGTGTTGTACTAACATTGCTTTTGTAAGTCAAAAATCACTCGAATTAAATAATTATAAAAACAAAGGTGTTGTCTTATATAACATTTATGATGAGAACACATTCGGCATAATAACAGAGTGTAAACACAATAGCCTTGTTTTAACTCAAATTGCCACTTTCTCATCTAGGAAGAATCAATTGTTTTCTTTGGCTGTAATAAAAGAAATCAAGAAAGAATACCCTGATGTTATTTTGAATATCGTTGGTGCAGAGATAGAACAAGGCTATTTGCAAAAAATGAAAGATTATATTGATGAAAACAATCTTCAAGACAATATCAAATTCTTGGGAAATAAGATTGATAGAACAGAATTAAACGAAGAAACATCATTTATGCTCTATCCATCCACAATGGAAAGTTTTGGACTCATATTGATTGAATCTCAAGCATGTGGAATTCATTGTTTTGCAAATATAGATATTCCAAACGATGCAGATATGGGCAACACAGATTTCATTGAATTAGATGTTAATCTCTGGGCAAATAAAATAATTAATTATTTTAAAACAAATGGAAATCAAAGAAAAAAACCTATCAACAAGGATAAGTTTTCTTGCGAACAGTTTATCAATACACTTAGATATTTATATAATTCCTAATTCTTCAAATTCTTAATAGCGTTATATATTCTCTCAGAGTTCTTATCATCATAAAGAGGGAAGAATTCTTTTTGATTCATTCCATACTTTTCTTTAATAATAAAGTTGTTTCCAAAACAGTCACGGATACTATCCATTAGTTCATCAAATGTGTTAACAACACTACCAAATCCATCTCTGCGATAGTCAAAGTATCCTTTGATATAATGCTTTTCAAAATATTCTTTTTCGTCATATTGGTAATAGATTACTGGTCGCTTCATATAACCAAAATCAAAAGCCAAACTTGAAAAATCAGTTATAAACATCATTGACTCTCTTATCAATACTTGAAGATCAGAATTATCAAAAGGAATAATTTTGATGTTTGAACACTTGGTATTAAATAATGGCAAATGCTCTTTGAACTGAGGATGCAAATAGAAATTCAATAGAACATTGTGCTGTTTTAAAAGATCATTGAGTACGCTGGAGTTAACAAACGAATACCATGTTTTGTAATACTCTGTGTCAACAAAGTTGACATTTTCCGCATATCGTCTCCATGTTGGCATAACTAATATTTGTTTTTTTGCCGTTAAACCAAAATAATCATCAAATCTAGCAAAACCGGTATAAGCCACTTCATTTTCCTTATAACCATAATGAGCCTTTATATCCTCATATTCAGGTTTAGCGCCACAAATAAATAAATCTATTTTAGAAGGTTTCTTATATAAGAATTTTTGATCATCTTTAGTAATACCATGTTGTAAAAAAACATATTTACCCCAAAGATGCATCTTCTTTCTTAACAAAGTCAAATAGTAACTAGGACAGAACCCTTGTGTTTTGGAACTGATAATATATCTAGCAGCACAGAAATAAAGCAGATGTTTAAAAGAACCAAACTTAATAGCATTCCCTAATTCTTTTATTTTAGGGTAATCGCTCGACTTAAAATCAATCGCGTAGTAACAATTAACTTCGCGATGGTTTCCTCTCATATATTTGAAGAAAGAGTAGCCATTATCTCTTGCCTCATAGCCATATTCTGAAACAATCCAAATTTTCCTATGCCACAAGAATAAGCGGGCAAAAGGAAAAAGCAAAAATGCGAATATAACTATAAACGCTCCTTTAATTCCTCCAATTAAATGTTTAATAATTCTTTTCATTTTTTTATATCAATCATTTTTCCGAAAACTGTATCGTACTCATCTGGAACAAAATTAATAAATCCTGCATGAGGATAAAAAGTTATTTCGGTCAAATATAACCCCCCACCAATAATACAAAAATCTACTCTTGCAAAAGGAAAATCGCTAGAAACCAATTTGGCTATCTTTTTCATTTCGCCAAACTGTGTTGGTTGTTTAAATACTCTATTATTTCTTTTTTCATGTGATACACTTACATCAATTGGATTAAATTCAGAATCAAAGAAATTGCTCATTTCCTCGTCAGTGTGTATTTTTCCTGATTGAACACTTAGAAATTTTGTATCTCCAAAAGAAGTAAAAAATTTGTATTCTACACTATTGATGTCAGACAACTCGCTTATATACTCTTCAACAATTAGTTGAGGAATCACATTCTTATAAGACCATTCTCTATTTCTGAAATAGTAATTTTTAGATAATTTCTGGTTGAACCATTTAACCGCATATTCTTTGTCAAAATATTTTTTGTCTTTAACGATCATAATACTTCCAGAATCGTGTGTTGCTTTTATAACAAATGATGGAGGTAATGCAGATAAATCTATTTCTTCTACATTTTTATATATACCAAAAGTTTTAAAAGTATAGTTATCATCCCCTAATTTTTTAGAAACATATTTTTTAAAAGTTGCTTTATCGGCAACATAAGTTAGTAATGGATTGTGATTATATATTTTTAACCAGTTTATCTTCTCCGAAAAAGAAATGGGATCTTTTATATTCATTTTCTTGCCATATTTACGTTTATACAAAAACCGAACAGCAAAACTGTCGCTGAATCGTCCTTTTGTAATTAAATTATAGATGTAATCGCTGATTCTTGTTTTTATTGTTGCTTTCTTTTTAAACGAATGGTTATGTGGCTTAACATTTAAAGAACAAGAAAAATCAACATTAGATCCAAATAACGCCAAATCATTAATTGTCATTCCAATTTTCCACACACAGTACATTAAAGACAGTTGATCTCTATGGACGTTGCTTGAAGTCTCTTCCCACCACAATTTCATTAACTTAATACATTTGTTGTCATTGTGTTTTCTCACTAAAAAGCAATTGTGAGTTAAGCCAAAATTCTCAGGAAATCCTTCACTTCTATACCTATCAACTCGAGGAAAAAGCAACTCTCTGGGCGCTTTGCGCAAGGATAATTTTTTTGCCTCCTGATATATGCAATTTCTATTAGGATGCAAATATGCTCCAAGAACTTTATCATTTAGAAGATAAATATACGGGGTTAATTCACCAATAACATCAATATTTCCATCAAGGTAAATCGAATACTCATATTTTTCAAATAGCTCTATATTTTGAGGATTTATCTTAAAAAACCTATTTAACATAGTCTTGTCTTCAGCCTGCTGTTTAGGCAAAGTTAAATCTAATTTAGCCCAATCACCACATTTTTCTTTTGGAAGATCTGTAATAATATAATAATCACAGTTAGGGTCCTTTTTTAGAATTCGTGGCGGATCATCATATCCACCGAAAATACACGTATAAACAACTATTTTCTTGTTTGTTATTCCAGAAGGAGTAGAACAAAATAATTTGTTGTCATGGATAAAGTTTTTATAATCTCGGCAAGCTTTTTTATGCTCTGACCTGTGCCTTAAAAATGTTCGATTGACCCTTTTTTTAAGGTATCGTTTTTTAATTTTATAATTAGTTGAAATATCTGGATGAATTATGTTTATTTCCATGTTTTTTCCCTGTTAGCAATGCTTTAAAATCATTTTAATTCTAAGTTTATAATACCTTATACGTCCTTGACGTTTAAGAGTCTTTCTCATGCTTTTATTTTCAAATAAGCCTTTTAAGTTTCCTTCTGATAAATATGTGTCGATCATCAAGCGATTTGCTCTTTCAGTACAAGAAGGAAATCTCTCCCCACTATATCGGTAATATTCGATTATCCCTTTAGCAAATTTTCTTCTACGTTCATTTTGTGCATTAGAATCTGCGTTAATAAGATTGGTGACGTTCCAACTATTCTCGGTAAACTTTCTCCAACAAGACATAACTCTATCAATAAAATAGACATCGCCGAGATTACCAAAATAATACATGACCGCCTCATCTGAGGTTGGTATTATTTGAGAATATAGAGGTCTGTCTAAAAGAAACTTTTCATAAAATTCCTTTTTCATAAAATAGCAGCTTGTCTGAAATGGATAATCATTATTAACCATATCTACAAACTCTTTTTGATGAATGATTCCTGTTTTTCTTTTAAAGTTCGGGAGAATATCTATTTTATCTGGTTCTAGTAAATTGTTAATTGTCACTCTATGGGTAGAAAAATAGCAGTTTGAATTATTTTCAAGCGCATTAACTTGTAAAACTAGTTTATAAGGATCGGTCCAATAATCATCACCTTCACAAGAAGCAATATATTTTCCTTTAGTGTTTTTGATATGAATTCTTTCAATTTCAATTGTGTCTCCGACTTTAGAATATTGATTATCTTTCTCAAAGAATACCTTAACAACATTTGGATATTTTTTTGAATATTCTTTCAAAATATTTTGAGTATTATCGGTGGAAGCGTCATCGTGCACTACTATTTCAACATTAAAATCAACAAGTTGATTTAAAAATGAATCTAAAGCCTCTTTAATATATTTTTCTTGGTTATATGTTAAACAAAAAACACTGACCATAACCTCTTTAGAAGGATTAAATGCTTCAGCAATAGGTTTTAAATTTTTATTTTTAATAATCTCATCAATATTAATCATTTGATCTTGTATTCCTTAAGTTTGTTTTCGTATTCCTTTAATACTTTTTGAGTTAATGGGTATTTATCAAAAGAATCGAAATGTCTCCAAAACAAATAAAAATCGTACTCATATAATTCAACACCTTTACTAACTTTAGATGAGGTGTAGTAAGCATAATTAGCTAAGGTAATATCTAGAATGTTGTCTGGAACATCTTTTGTTAATCTAGAATAAAAGCCTCTAACTTTTTTGTTAAATTCATCACTATTTAAAATTGAAATAGACTCTTCTTTTTTGGCAATAAAAAGATAATAAAAGACATCATATAAAGGCGGGTATATATCAATTGCCTCTAAATCAATCATTGTGAAATTTTTGTTATCTTCATTCCATATGATGTTAGCGTTTTTACAGTCCCCATGTTGAACATACCATGGAAGTTTTATTTCACTCTCAACAGCGTCTTTATATTCGTATTGAGATTTACTAGCAAAATCAAATAACTTATCTAGAAAGATTTCAAATCGAGAACAATCTTTAATCAATAACCCTTTTACGATTGGGGCAATAACTAGCATTTTACCGTCAACAAATTCTAAGCTTATACATGGATAAACAAGCCTATCGATATAGCGAGAATAATTTGTTTTGTATAATCCATATCTATCTTTGTTATTTATAAAATAAAAAGCTTTATCATCAGTTAATAAACCTGCTTTATACTTTGTAAAAAACAAACTGCCAGAGTTATAATTCGCTAATTTGTTATTGTTAGAAGATACTTTAAAACGGCGATAAAATGAAACGTCTTTTTTGTTAATTCGTTTTATTGTTTTATCATTTAAAGTGTAATATCCGTCATCTAAAAAACATTCAACTTTCTTGAAGTATTTTTTTAATTTTAAACGATAACAGATTTTACTTGCTACACTCATATTATTTTAGAATAATATCGCAAATTAGATTTACTTCCTCAATTGATAAATCAGAGTATAAAGGCAATGTTAATACTTTTTTAGAAATCGACTCTGCGATTGGAGTGTCTCCTTTATATTTACCTTTCGAATAAGAACATTCATTAGTTATTGGATAGAAATATTTCCTCGCTCCAATATCATCTTTAGCGAGTTCATCTTTAATTTGATCTCTACTCTTTTTATAGTCATCAAAAATAACTGGTAAATAAGCATAATTAGATAAAACATCTTCTTGAGGTTTTAATAAGCTAATACCTTTAATTCCCGATAATCTTTTTTGATATTGCTCTACGGCCTTTTTTCGAGAGGAGATATATTCATCAATATGTCTTAAGTTACATAATCCCATAGAAGCTTGGAATTCATTCATTTTGGCGTTGCCACCAGCATAATCGCAGCGCTCGGCGTCCACGATTCCAAAGTCTTTTTGTTGTTCTAAAGGTAATTTCATAGAATCATCATTAAAACACAAACATCCACCTTCAATGGTGTGGAATACTTTTGTAGCGTGGAAACTAAACATAGAGATTTCTCCATAACTAGCAATACCTCTATTTTTATATCTAACTCCAAAGGCGTGAGCAGCGTCATAAATCACCTTTAAATGATGTTTTTTAGCAATTTTCTCAATTGCTTCTACATCACAAATATCGCCGTAAACATGTACAGGCATAATCGCGACTGTCTTATCTGTAATTAATGCTTCTATTTTAGTTACATCAATCGTGTAGTCTTTATCGTTGATATCACAGAATACTGGAACCATTCCACATCTAATAATGGAGTTGGTTGTGCTCACAAAAGTAAATGGAGTAGTAATTATTTCGCTTCCTCTAGGGAAATAAAAATACGAAATAGCGGCCTCTAACGCTAAATGACCGTTTGTGTACATCACAACATTTTTAACTCCAAGATATTTTTTTAGCTTTTCTTCTAATTCTTGAAGTTTAACACCGTGATTTGTCAGCCATCTAGATTCCCAAATATCTTTTATTTCTTCACAATATTCTTCAAAAGATGGCATTGATGATCTAGTTACATTAATTTTCATTTCGCTTTGCCTTCTTTTTTAATTATATATTTTCTAAATCGTTTATACATTTTTAATTTTAATAAAATGTATCCAACCATATTGTATTTATCTTTTTTAAACTTGTTCATGTGTCTAAACAAGAATGATGTTCTAATTTGTTTGATTAACGGTAGATAACATTCATGGTCGTATTCTACCGCTATCTTTCTGGCCGCAGATAAATAGGTCCAACCAGCAACATCCTTGTCTGATTCGCTTATTAATTTATATAGGTTCGGATAGTTCCTATAAATATCATTATAAACGTTATTAAAAACATAAAATCTATCGACAAGTTTTGAGGCATTTTGAGTTTTTGTAATAGATGATTCGTTATAAATATAACGATATAACTTTTCATCAATAATCCCAAAGCGATCACATTTTACATTTTTGATAACGTTATAAATAAGATAAAAATCTTCACTGTAGCTTAACCTAAAAAAGGTATCTTTGGTATTTTGATCGATGTTTAATAAAAAATCTTTTTTAAAACAAATAGACCACAAATATGAGACTCTTCGTTTTCCAAAGCATTCCACCATTGGACAATCTACTTTGCTTAAATCAAACTCGTAAACTGAGCCCCTTTTGGTGTCTGAAATAATTACGGCATTATATACAATTGCTTCTAAGGAGGTGTTAGAAATTTTATTTTTTAAGATGCTTAAAGCATTCGGCTCATATTGATCATCGCTATCTAAAAACAGTAAATAATCGCCATTTGAAACAAGAACACCCTCAAATCTAGCTTTAGCTTGGCCTTCATTTGGTTTATGGATAACTTTTATTCTACTATCACCTTTACAATAGCAATCACAGATTAAAGGTGAAGAATCAGTAGAGCCATCATCCACTAATATCAATTCCCAATTTAGATAATCTTGTTTAAGAATAGATTTGATTGCAGAAACTAAACTTTTTTCAGCATTATAAATAGGACAAATAATAGAAAATAGTAAACTATTTTGCACCTTTTTCATCCTCCCCTAAAAGGATATTCATATATTGTTGATAATAATGCTCTTTGGAAAATAATTTTGATCTGTTTCTAACCGCCTGAGACATCTTCTCTCGCAATTCCTTGTTGGAATATAACTTCAATATTGATTCGGAAATGTTATTTATTAAATTAGAATCTCTTTCTAAAATAATTGCGCACTCTTTCCCGGTATATTCTGGCATTCCTCCAGAGTTAGTTATTATTAAAGGAAGTCCACTTGCCATTCCTTCTATTGCAACAAGACCGGCCCCTTCTTCCCACATAGACGGAATTATCTGTATATCACTCAGAAAATAGAGTTTATTAATTTCTTTATAATCAACATTTCCAGTTCTAATGATATTTTTATTATGGCTAATAATTTCTAGACACTTGTTTTCAAATTCGCTTTCATCAATATTGTGTTCTTTTGATTCAGAAAGAAAGTCACCTGCTAATATGAGTTTGATATCATTAGATTCAATATTGTTAAAAGCTCTCAACAATTCTAAAACACCTTTGTGTGGTCTTAATCTGCCAGTAAATAGAACAACAAAATCGGAGTCATTTAGACTAAATGATTTTCTCAATAATGAAATATCATCTGCAGAAAGTTTGCAATCAAATGAAGCAAGATCGATTCCGTTATATAAAACAACATTTCTCCCGCCAATAGTTTTATCTTTTGCCCAGTTGTCTAAAACAAATTCACTTATTGCAATGGTATTGGGCATCATTTTTCTAACATCCAAAACTTCCTGTTTCGTATAGTGCAAATGATAGTAAAAGTTGTCTTTTCCAACAAGTTTTACCAAAGGCCACAATCTATGAACATGGTCGTAACTTTCAGAAACAACGATATCCGGTTTAATCTTTTTCGCTATTTTTGCGCACCTATAACCAAAATAGTTTAACTCTCTAAATCCGTATTTTGCTTTTTTAAAAATCCTTCTTGTTAATCGATTAAAGATAAGTTTTCTAAAGAAACAAATTACGGAAAAACCAAAAGATGAACTTTTTTTGTTGAAATAAAAGATTTTTGAATAATCAAACTTAAACTTTTTTGCTTCCTCGTCATCTTTAGAGACAACAAATAATTGAGCTCTCTTATTTTTCTCGTTTTCTTCGATTAGTTGAGTCAGCAAAGTTTCGACTGCACCACCCTTAACAGCCGGAATAGGAAATGATTGGCTTGGAATCAATAAAATCTTTTTCATTTTAAATTACTTCTTACCCTCTTGATGTTTTAACTTCTTATAGATACTTCCAATGAAGGTTCCTAGTATCATCCTTTTCAACCGATTAACTCTAACCGCACGTCTATGCTTATGTTTAATTGCTTTTCTTGCACAAAGATGTTCATAGATTTCAGGCATATCAATATCTTGTCTGTGCTCGATTGCATAAACTACATATTCATCAAAATGTGAATGAAAATGGTCAACATCAAAAACAGCATTAAATTCATCTAATTTTCCGATTAAATATAAATCTAACATTGTTCTTATGCACTTAAAACATTTTGAACAATTTGTTTCTTTTCGTACGCAAACATTCAAAAAATGTTTTGGAAAATCAAACTGTGATATGAATTTTACTTTTTCAATTCTTGTAACTTCACCACCCACAACCATAAAAGTTAAAGACGGTGTACTCACGCATATCATAGTCAGCAAATCATGATATGTTGGATCTTTATCATCGAACTTAAAGTCCTCAAAAACAAACGAGCTTGAATAGTAATATCTTGAAAAGAGCTTCTGCAATGTTAAAGGAATCGAAAGAGTTCTGTAAGAATGAACAGATTCATAATCAAAATCAACATAAATCGAATTAATATTAGTATCAACAGCGATTAATTCTAACCCTAAAAATTCAGCGGCCTTTTTTACTTCTTCGAGTCTCTTATTATATAAGTCATAACTTTTTTCTGAAGAACCAGAAGACCCGGCGTTAAAAAATGTTACATAGTTTATATTCAAACCGCTATCTTTAGAGTGGGTTTTATCATTCTTTAAGATTGTATATGTTGAATCAACACCACAACTGATTCCAACTGCAACGCCTTTCCCGGCATACGTTATGTTATTAATCGGAGATTGAATTTCAATTTTATTGTAACTCTTAATATTTCTTGCCAAGGTTGGTATAAGATATTCTTCGATCTGATTCTTAAATACTTCATTAACTGGATGCTCACATTTAATATCAACGTTTTTCTTCATACAATAAGGCAAGAACGATAAAACAAAAGCTTCGTTAGACTCAGTAACTAGGTATTTCTCAAATTTCTTATCATACTTAAACCAGAAAGTTTTTATTTCGTTATTAATTGAAACGTCACAATTCAAAAATACATACTCATCTTCAAACGATAAATATGGTTTTCCAAAAATTATACGAGGCTTGTTTTCCATTATTATTTACTCCAAAATTCAAAAGGAAAAGACTGTAACAACGGTTCAATGAGCTTAGATATTTTCTTTTCTAAACCAACATTTTTTATATTGCTAATTTCAGAAATACTATGAATTTTTGCGGGATTTTCCACACCAATTGATAAATACCAGTCTCTATATTTAAAATCGTCTTGTCCATAAGGATTAAACCAAATTGTAGGTATTCCATATGTTTCAGCAATAATTAATCCATGCAAGGACGAGGATATCACAAGTTCGGAAGCACAGATCTCATCAACAAAATTCCTATAATCGTCTGTTGCAACACTTATTTCGTGAAATTCGTTAGGAATAATGGTTTTATCATTGTAATGCCTAACGACTGAAACTCCATAGTGTTTAGTTATATTGTTAGGAGTGTAAATCAAAGGAAGCAAAATTGCCGGATCACCATAAACTTTAGGACAATCATAACCGCATCTTAAAAGTACCTCACGTGTTAAAGGCCCTCTTACAGCTCTAATGTCATATTTAACGAATTTTGATCGATATTGAATCTTGTCTTCGAAACTCTCTTGTAAGATACCACTACCCCAAATTGTCGCGTCATAGCTTTTGAAACCGATTATTGAACCAACCATATTCAAATGTATAGTCTTCTTATGTTTCTTTTCCACTAAACTATATTTTGCTTTCAAGTATTCATAAATTGTTTGCGATAAGGTATCACCAATGTTTAAAGGCGCACCAACAGGAAAATTGGAATATTCTATATTGACGGCGTATTTAATAACTTTTTTTCCGTTTATAGTTTGCTTATTTCTGTAAGATGACGATTCGCGAAAACGGGTTTTTATTTTTTCGAGACATCTCGCTATGATTTTCATAAAATTTCCTTTGCTTGAGGAAAATATACATTTCCGTAATATTTTTTATCCCATTTGAATCCAGTCTTTCTTTTATCAACAATTTCAATAAAGACTTTTACAGCAGGATCATCGTACTCTATAACTGATTCATCATCACCGATATCGGCAAATGCCACATAAATGAAATATCTTCCATAAGCAAGATTTGTTAAATCAAGTGAAAATGTTCTCTCCACTGTCTCATTCTCCGACACAGTAAAATAACTTGTAGATGTCGCGCCAACTCTCGCTCCGTTCGAATCCAAGACAGAGAAGATAAAACAACCACGAGACATTTTTTTATAGGAAATCGCAGTAATTTTCATATTTAAAGGTTCATTTCCTTCAAAGGTTGCGTTCTCTTTGTTCAAGATTTTCAATGAAAGAAGTTTTGCGTGTTTACCAAATTCGTAAATTCTCTTTTTTTGAGACATATCATACTCAACTGGTAGTTTGTCTTCAGAATAAACTCCTAAATAATTCTTAATTCCTTCCTCAACATCACCATCAAAAACAATATCGCCATGATTTAGAACGATTACACGATCGCACAATTGTCTAATCGTATTCATGTTGTGAGAAACATAAAGAATTGTTCTGTCGTCTTGTTCGGAGACATCTCTCATTTTCGTTAAGCATTTATTTTGGAAAGCCATGTCTCCAACTGCCAAAACTTCATCCATAATCATAATCTCAGAATCAAGATGAGCAGCAACTGAGAATGCTAATTTCACATACATACCTGAAGAATAACGTTTAACAGGTGTATCAATAAACTGTCTAACTTCAGAAAACTCAATGATGTCTTCCATCTTGGCATCAACTTCTTTTTTAGTCATACCAAGTATTGCACCATTTAAGTAAACATTTTCTCTACCAGTAAGTTCTTCATGGAAACCCGTTCCGACCTCAAGCATAGAAGCTACACGACCATTAAGATAAATCTTTCCATCTGTTGGTCCGGTTACTCTTGAAATAAGCTTTAAAAGTGTTGATTTTCCTGCACCATTGTGGCCAATAATTCCAATTCTTTCACCTTTTTTAACTTCAAAAGAAATATTGTTGAGAGCTTTAAATTTTTCGCCTTTGTTATAATTCTTTGCTCCAATTTTCTTCGTTGGATCTTCTTTTTTTCTAATCTTGGCCCACACCCTTTGAAGCTCATCTCTAAGTGTTGTACCACCAATTTCACCAAGCTTATAAACTTTGGAGACATTTTCAACTTTTAACATTAATTCATCGCTAACCATAGTTGTCTCCTTAAATAGTATCCATAAAATTCTTTTCGGTTTTGGAATAGAGCATCAAACCAATAAATGCTACAAGTAAAGTAATTCCCCAACCGACAAGATATGGGATGTAATTGAAATAACCAATTCCAAACATTGCATATCTAAATGTAGTTACAATAGGCGTTAATGGATTTATACAAGTATAAAGCAATTCTAACTCTGGATGCGGTTTGGTTATCATGGTCATACCATAGGCAATCGGTGAGGCATATTGCCATAATTGAAGTCCAAATCCAACAAGCATTTGTAAATCTCTATATTTTGTTGTTACGGCTGAGATAATCATACCCAGTCCCAACGACAAAACGATTAACTGCAACACAATCAAAGGTATAAATAATAACCACCATGTCGCTTGCATGTCAGTAGATCCTGTTAATAAGAAAATCAACCAAACGATTATGAATAAAAATAAGTTAATAATTAAAGGAATCAAATTTGATAATGAAGTAGCAATAGGTTGAACCAATCTCGGATAATATACCTTTCCCATGGTACGCCTATTTTCAATGAATATCTTTGATACCTTATTGACGTTTGTTGAAAAATAAGTAAACAGCATTGTTCCAGACATATAAAACAAGAAACTAGGGATATTAAAATCTCCAAGAACATCTGCGGTTGTTAATCCGGCCAAGGAACCAAAAATAAATGAAAAAACAAATGTAGTTAAAAGAGGTTGTATGATCGCCCACAATGGTCCAAGAATTGTCTGCTTATATAAAGCGGTAAAATCTCTTTTAACAAAAAGCCAAATTAAATCTCTATATTTAAAAGTTTCTCTAAGATGTAGATCAAAGAGCTTATGTTTTGATGTAATTGTCGTTTTGAATCTTTGCTTTTCCATAACTGAAATATATTCTACATTAATTTTAATTAATACCTAACTATTTGTTTTTCCTTCAACTTCATCCTTGCCTCTAAAAGCTTGGAACACTGTTTTGAAGATAATTCTTATATCGAACCAGATGTTGAATCTTTTAACATATTCTCCATCTAGTTTGGCTTTTTCTGGTATTGGTAACGTGTCTCTGCCGTTGCATTGAGCCCAACCAGATAGGCCTGGAACAATCTCATTTGCGTGATACTTATCTCTCTCAGCTATTAAATCGTCTTGGTTGTACAAAGCCGGACGTGGCCCAACTATTGACATGTTACCAACAAAAATATTAAATGCTTGAGGTATTTCGTCTAAAGAAGTCTTTCTCAAGAATTTGCCAATGCCCGTAATATATTGCTCCGGATTCTCTAACATATGCGTTGGAACATCTTTAGGTGTATCAATTCTCATAGTTCTAAACTTAAGAATTTTAAAATGCTTTTTGTTCTTTCCGACACGTTCTTGTTTAAAAAAAACGGGTCCTTTCGAGGAACATTTAACTATGATGGCGATAATAATGTAAAGCGGTGAGAAAACAATGATAGCAAGCAAAGAAAATAGTATGTCAAAAAACCTTTTAAAAGGTAGATAAATCTTCTGTCTAACTGATAAAAACTTTCTTTTTGTCATATTATTTTCTATCTATTGTGTATGTTTTGATTAAAGATCCAATTAATTCTTTAACATCAATTGTTTCATCCATATCAAAAGCTTTAGAAGCTTCTAAAACATCTTTTTCTAAACCAGTATTGATAGACTCTGTTTCTTCAATATAAATTCTTTCATTAGAAGTTTTAATTTGATGCTCGGCGTCTAAAAGAAGTTCTTCAAATAACTTCTCACCAGGTCTCAAGCCAGTTTCGATGATATTAATATCAACATATGGTTTTAAGCCAGCTTGTCTAATTAGTCGCTCCGCTAATGAGAGAATCTTAACTGGTTTACCCATATCTAAAATAAAGATTTCTCCGCCTTCAGCGAATAATCCGCATTGTAGTATTAAAGATACCGCTTCAGGAATGGTCATGAAGTATCTAATTATTTCTTTATCGGTGATTGTTACTGGTCCACCAGCTTCAATTTGTTTTTTAAATAATGGAACTACACTACCATTGGAGCCTAAAACATTACCGAATCTAACAGCAGCGTATTTAGTATTCTCTGATTTACTATCAAAGTACTGGATGATGGTTTCTGCAAATCTTTTAGTGGCCCCCATCACATTCGTAGGTCTAACAGCCTTATCAGTGGATACCAATACCATTTTCTTCACACCATATTTATCCGCCATTTTGGCAACATTATATGTACCAATGACATTAGTTCTAATAGCCTCAGCGGGGCTATCTTCCATTAATGGAACATGTTTATAAGCTGCCGCGTGATAAACATAGTCTGGTTTATATTTTTTAAATATTTGTTCTACTCTAGTCTCATTATAGGTTGAACCAATTAAAGTGACTAACTTAATATCTTTGATATTCTCATCTCTCATCTTTTTGACTAATTCCATTTGAATGTCATAAGTAGAGTTTTCGTAAATATCAAAAAGAATCAAAGTGGATGGATGAGTATTGAATATTTGTCTTACTAATTCAGATCCAATAGATCCACCTGCACCAGTAACGATAACGCATTTACCATATAGCATATCGTTAATGCCATGGTTATCTAGCTTAACTGGCTCTCTTGCTAATAAGTCCTCTAAATCAACATCGATAATACGTTTATCATTAGGTCCTTCCATCTCAGAGAATAAAGGCATACGTCTAACTCTAACAGGGCAAGAGTCTAATAAAAGTAAAATATCATGATATCTTTTTGGTGAAATTAAACTCATCGCGATAATCACTTCTTCAGCTTTATATTCTTCAATAATCTTAGCGATGTTTGAAATTGGACCTCTAACAGGGATATTGGCAAATAATCCACCAATCTTATGAATATCATCATCCACGATAGCAACAATGTAATTGTGGTTAGCAGCGTTTCTTCTTGATTCATCCACTACAACTTTACCGGTTGCACCTGCACCTATAACAATGGTTCTTACACCACTTCTTTTTTTAGTAATATTGGAGGCAATATTAAAGACTCTAACAAAAACACGAAGTAAAGGATGGAGGAATAACAACGAAGTTGTTGATAACATCCATGTAAACACAAATGGACTAAATTTAGGTAATTCAGGAACAAATGAAATAACAATTAAACCCGTTACATGGATAAGTAAAGTGCATACCATAATACGAATACACTCAAATAATCCAATGTTTATAGTTATAAACTTATATATCTTAGCAATAAGGAACACCACTACTGTTAAGCCAGCAATAGATAAAGAATAAATAATTGTCGCAGGGTGATCAGATAGCCAATTAAAACCATAGAATGATAAAAATGAAATGAATGTCACGCCAAGCGCTAAAACAAAATCAAGAATCACATATATGAGATGGTAATTAAATAGCTTACTAAGTTTCATTTGTTAAAAAGTCCACAATAAAGGTATATGAACAGTATTGTAAATATACTATATATTTATGTTGACCGCAAATAAAAGAAAGACTAAGTTTTCAGATAAAAACAAAAAGATATGTATATTAATTTAATATACATATCTTGGTGCACCTAGCAGGAATCGAACCTGTACGAGTTGCCTCACTAGATCCTAAGTCTAGCGCGTCTGCCAGTTCCGCCATAGGTGCAGCGATATTATTAAATAATAATTGTCTTACTCTTGCAAGATAATTAACATTTAAGATATATGAAAAAGATTATCTTTGTTTGTCATGGTAATATCTGCCGCTCCCCAGCGGGAGAATATATATTTAAATCACTCAATGATAAGTTTGATGTTATTTCACGCGCTACTTCGTATGAGGAGATTGGTAATGATATCTATCCTCCAATGAAGAAAGAACTAATAAGAAATAATATCCTTTTTAAGAGACACTACGCACAAAGGATAAGCGATAAAGAATTTATTGAAGCAGATTATATATTCTATATGGATGAAGAGAATTATTATTCTCTTATCTCTAGATTTGGTCATAGTGACAAAATCATACCTATATATAAATACACTCCATCAATTAATGAGATAGAGGATCCATGGTATACAGGTAGATTTGATAAAGTGTTTAATCAAATATATCAGTGTGTTAAAGATATATTAGATAATATTGAAGACTAGAAGTCTTCTTTTTTAAATCTTAATAGATATAGGCTTGCTAAATATATAGCTATAACTATACCTATAATGACGGAGACCACTACCATCCCTATTTGATTATTAATGATGAAAAATGTCGAGAATAAAACATCATTACATAAATTAAATAGGAAATGGAAAATAATACACATAGTAAGAGACTTGCCATATTGATAAAGAAGCCCTAATATCATTCCTAAAGCAAAAGTATAAACAACACTTAATAAATAATAAGGATTAAAGGTTGTTAAAAAGTGAGATATATGGAATAAAGCAAAAATTAATGAAGAGAGTAATATCCTAGTAATTGGTTTATCAAAAGTTAAAATATGTAGAAGGATATATCTAAATAATATTTCTTCATTAATAACTGTAAATACAGTTAATATAATCCATAACCATGTGTATAAAGAAAAAGAATTAATGCTTTGATATTGATAAAAAGGTAGATATAAATAATTAGAAAAACAAATAACAATAACGGGGATAAATAATAGGATATTCATCCACCTATTTCTTCTAGGAGGATATAAATATCCTCTATATCTAATCATATAGATAAGATATGCTAGAACAATCGCACTTAAGATAATCTGTGCGCTTATCAGTAAATAAATATCATTATGAAAAATAAGGTTCCAAGGGAAACAAGCGGAGAATAGATAAATAAGAAACATCAATAAGATGTCATAAAACTGATTCTTGTTCATTGTTATCCTTAATATATTTACTTATCAAATAAAATGCTAGAGGCGTCAATAAGATAAATATAAGTGACCACCACTGAGAAGGGGATAAACCTAGTAAAGTTCCGCCTCGATAATCCCCTCTAAAGAATTCATTAATAAAACGGAATAAACCATATCCAAGTAAATAAATACATGCATTGTATTTAAAGTTTAATTTGACCGCTAAATAGATAAGCGTAATAGCGAGGATAAATAAGAATATCGCTTCAAATAACTGGGTGGGTAAAACTATATAGTCAAGAAAAGGAAACTTCACTCCTAACCATGATGTTGTTTCTTTCCCATAGCAGCAACCATGAAGGAAACAACCAATCCTCCCAAAAGCATGCCCTAATGAAACACTACCAGGAGCGATTATTAATAGATATTTAATATCTATACCACGCTTATTACCATATATTAGATAAAGGATAATAAAGACTAATACTCCCCCAATTAATCCTCCAATAAAGGTCATGCCCCATGTCCAACAATATAAACTGCCTTTATCTATTAGTTCATATAGATTCTCAAATAAAATAGCGAAGATAATCCCTCCAATAATAGAAAAAGTTAAAAGAATATAGATATCTATTAACTGATTTTTATTAACTTTATTTTTTAAATAAAAATAAGTAACAAGAAAAGAAGCGATTATCCCAAGACAAACTAAAAGGATATAGGAATCAATGAAACCAAATATAGTTGGATGCATTATTTAATGGTGCTTAATTTATTAGAGGCATATTCACTGAATGACATATTGCCATGTGTATCAGTGTCAATATTCTTACTAGAATAATAAAACTTATCAGTGAATTCTTTAAATGCGGAAGTGCTTAAATATTCTTCGGCGTATTTTTTGCAGTAGCTTTCATAAATATCTTTATATTCTTCAATAATAGGTCTACTAGAGCTACCAGGAACACAAGTTCTTCTTAAAATAGGTACTTTACAACCGTCCCCACTTGCGGTGTTAGAGCAGCGATCAGAGAACATATCCATTGTGGAGATATTGCTATCTAACCCATTAGTAATACCAAAAACACGGTCATTATCATAAGGGATAAAGACAGCCTTATTCTCCGCATTAAAGTAAATATAATAATTATTATAATTATTTCTTAAGTCATCAGGGTTACCCACAACCCAAGACATCGCGGCGAATTTTAAGAAAGAAGTAACATCTACTTTATTATCAAAAACTTCTTTATATTCTTCCGCGGATACATTTCTAACAGAGGTATCGTTAATGAAGTTTCTCATAATGGACATATCAGAGGTCTCTTCATTAGTTTTTAAAGCATAGACTGGAGAATAATTCGCGGATTCAATACCGACCTTATTCGCCGTGTCTTCTCCTAAAGTCGCTGGTCCATTATGGTTATAGGTACATTTATATAAATCACCTTTATTCAGGGTTTTATGATTAAAATTCTTTTTAATTAATTGTTTATCAACTGATTCTAAAACCATGTATGGTTTACTCTTCGTGGTTTCTCCATTAGAAATAGATAAATTAAGAAGATTCGCACTTTGAGCCACTACTCCGACATCTTTAAAAGCTTTTAAAGCGTAGAGTTCTCTTGTATATGATTCATCTTTATTACGGTTCCATTTTAAGTCTATTTTTTTCATATCAAATAGACGTCTAGAATCTCTTTCATTTATTTGCTCGTCGCTATATTGACGAACATAATAATCACAAACATTAGAATCGTTGAAGATTCTATCAAATGCTAGTTTAAGATGAGGAAGTCTATCGCCATATATATTACCGTCTTCATCAACAACAAAATCGTCTTCTCTAGACCAGTTACCTCTCATTCTTGCTCCTACTTCTTCGTAAGTAGTTACTTTACCGTTGACGGTAGTAGAGAAAGAACAAGGATGATACATCTCTTCTTTATAATAATCTCCACTTTGTCCATATTTAATGAGCTTAGCTAATGCTTCTTTAGAGAAAGTTAAAGACATCTCTATCTTACTAGTCGGAAGGAAGAATTCTTCATATTCTTCATTTTCATATGGATCCACGTCACTTGGGTCTACTGGTGTTGGTTTGGGGGGGGGGGGGGGGGTGGGGGTGGGATCACCTGAATCACTAGGTTTATTGCTATTAGGGCTTACACTAGTGGAACAGCCCGCTAGAAAACAGATGAGTAAAGGGAGAACTAAATAATACTTTTTCACGATTCTTCCTCCTTTTTATGTAGTTATAATAACATATATTTAATAAATATAAAGCGAAGAAAAATTTTGTGTTTTTTTATCAAATACCTCTTTACAAACCAAAAAATAGTGCTAATATAGTGTTCTTCCAAGAGAAGGAAGAGTAAAAATACCTCTTCGTCCCTAGCATGACGTTAAACTGCCGAATGGGAGGTATTATTATGAAACTCTATTCTTTACGCGGAAATCTTGCTGGCCAACCTGTGGTCATCAACAAAATGTTTAAAAGCCGTGAGAAAGCGGTTGATTATATGTTTGAATACTCCAGAAAGCATTATGTTTTCGATTTACAAATTGAAGACATTTATGAAATCAATAACGACAAGCATAATTTGAATTATATTTGTAATAATGATAACCGCTTTAACGTTCAAAGAGTTATCGCTTAATAGTTCTTTGAACTATAACTTACTATAATTATTATTTATACTCATACATTTTAAACAATCTAAATAGTGAATAATTTCACTTTATTAAAATTTCCTCAATAGATTATTGTTGTAAGCATGTTGACGTGAAAACATAATCAAGATTTCCAAAAACACCACATTTCCCTTAGGTTAGGGTTTAATGTGGTGTTTTGTTTTATTTAAAGATTTCAATTCGTCTCGCTAGTTCTTCTTTGAAGTCTTTTTTAAATTTATCGCTTAATAAACTTTCATCAATCATTTTTAATAAGTTATCTTTATGACTATATATCTCATTAAATAAATAAAGCATTGTTCTATTAGGTATGTTTAAAGATTCCCCTAATTTAACGAAGTCATTTCTTCTAAGATTTTTCTTTTTTCCGTTCAGTGTTAACGCTACATCTTCTTGGTCGTTGGGATAAATGATATTTACTGGAAGTAAGTCATACGCTTTTGACAAAGAAATATCATCACTTTCAACAAGAGAAAAATTCTTCAAGTGCATATCAGAATTACAAGAAATAAAGCAGAATAAAAGAAGGTAATAGTACTCAATAATATCATCTTGTTTATTTGTAAAATAAAGAATGCGTTTCCCTAAATATTCATATGAGCCATCATACTTATCTTCAGTCATCTTATTTGATAACTGACACATATCTTCCATATGAATCTTTGTGTTATTTAAGCGATCAATTCTTTTAGTTATATAAATATATGAGCCATTTTTAAAAGGAAGAAGCCCATGAGGTGCGGTTCTTATATTAAGGGAGTCCGCCATCGACATCACCAAATGTTCCGCTCTAGCGATTTCTTTATACTCATTATTTTCTGGTTTAATGATATATCCTTGAGGATAGTCTTTAATTGTTAGTTTCTTTTCATCTTTAGAAAGCCCTAAAGAAAGTTTCTTTTGTACCCCAGTAACAACATTTTTATCATCAAGGAGTTGTTCAGCTTTTGTTTTAAATTGTCCTTCAACGTCGTTCAAATCAATAGAAGGTAAAGAAGTTAAATCGAAAAATGATTTAATACATGATTTATGCCAGTATAAATCATCAGGGCTTAATTCTTTATTACAGCACAAACATTTAGCCATCAATCTTCTCCTTTCTAATGGAAACTGCACCAATGCAATCAGAACAAGTTTCTAATAAAATTTGAAAGCGATCTTTATAATCAAGCTTATATCTTTTAATCGCAACTTCTAAAAGCCACCCTTCAGGGATTAAACCATCAAAGAATGGGAATAAAGTATTAGACTGATATTCTTGTTTATCTAGAGGAAAAAGAAGTGATATTGGTCTATTCTTCTTATTTTTAAAATAAGAATCATCATAAGTAAAGATAAAACCACTATCGCTTTTAACTAATGTACCTGCGAATATATCTTTATAATAAACGTAAGCGATATTATTCATCATCTTCTCCTATTCTCTTAATAGAGAAGTCATAGCCAAAATAACTCAAAGCTTGTTTTACTTTATCCATTCTTAATGTTTCTTTACCTTGTTCTAGTTCACGAACAAATCGTAAGCCAAGCCCAGAACGCATAGCGAAAACTTTTTGAGTATATCCTCTCTTTTTTCTTTCGGCTTTAATAAACTTAGAAAATATGGTTCTTTCTTTACTCATTTTTGTACCTCAAAGGGTATATTTTTGTCAAAAAATGCAATTTTATACCCTATTGGTTATATTATAATCAAAAAAGGAAAAATTACAACCGAAAGGTTATATTTTTTAAGTTAATTATTTCAATCTTCATCATACCAGGCTAGTTCTTTTTCAACTTCCCAGAATGATTTTCCATCAAATATTTTGGCTTTAAGGAATAATTCCTTAACGTCTTCTTCACCATATCCCCAAACATCAAGGACTGTTGAATAGTCAACCCAATCACCGTTAACGAGTGTTCGAGTTGTATATATAGTTCCTTTTTTGTCTACATGTAAATCAGATTTATACCTATAAACAAAGAAATGCATTGGTTTTTCTTTAGAATGATCCCAAGTGCCTTCACACCAGTATGTGTGACCTTTGTAATATAAAGTGGCTTCTTGAAACCACCCTGTATCAAGAAATTGATTTAAATCAGCATAAATCATACAATCCAAACTCCTTTAAATATTTAGCATATTTTTGTTTAATTTCTGGATGCTCATCCATTCTAATAGGTTCGTCTCTATCTAATCCGTGATAAATGTGGAAATGAACTATATCTCCCCTACTCCCATTATTTATTTTTGGTTCTGGGTGATAGGCAATCTCAATAATTGGTTTTCTTTCATCATCATAAAATCTCATTTCATGAAGCGTTACGCCATCATATTTCATTTTTACATAAACTGAATTAGGTGTATGAGCATAATCTGGTAAAGAATGATGTTTTTTGTCGTTCCCCTCTAATATTTTAGCACCGCTATCAGTGACATAAATAGTGCGATATTCGTCAGTACCAAAATGACCGTTTAAAATTACAGCTCCTCTAGAAGACATAATTATTCCACCTCCTTTAGTTCCCAGTTTAAAAAGTGATATTGCCATTTTTCATGGTAATTATCTCTATTTCCAAAACTATCTTTATAAGAAACATAACAAATGTCATCGTCCATACATTCAAGCCTATTGCCTACACATATTATTTGAGAGGATGGGAATCTTTTTCTCATCTCTTTATAACCTTTTATAAATAGGTTATAGTCTCCATCTTTAATAATTCCGAGTGTGGAAATGAGTAAGGTTGTTCCATCCTCAATACCCGCAAAGCAAATATCGTAAGTATCTTCTTCAACCCAACCGACAGTTACAATTACTCTTTCCTGTCCATTCATTTGAAGCCATGCTCCAGACCATCTATTCTTAAATGTTGCGTCTATTATTTGAGCTTTCTTCATTTTCTTATCCATACTAAAATCAAATGTCGCTACGCAATAGTAAGGGCATAATCTTTCCAACATAAAATAAGGTTTATTATAGAAACGATTTATCTCATCATCATTCTTAAATGAATGGACTATCTTTTTAAGTTTATTTTTATCTTTGCTATTTGCATTATTTAGTCCAATTAGCCATTTACCATTATTGATGTCAGAAATATCAATATTGCTCTTTTTAATAAATGGTATCCCATAAACATCTGTGGGCCACGTTTCAGGGACTGGCCTAATTAGTTTAATGTAAATCTCATTTTCATAGACAGGCATAACAATTCCTCCTTTTAATGGAATATTAAAGTGGAATATGTTACTATGTCTCCGGCTTGGATATGTTCAACATATTCCCAATCGCAGCCATTCCCGTGGTTGCGATTTTTTACATTTGCATTATGAGTAAAATATTAAAAAAATACAAACTAAAAATGTAATAATTTAGACACTGTCTAGTTTGTATAAATATGTGTATTATTTTATTACATCGTAATAAATAATTAAAAATCTATCTAGTTATTGTTAATAGATTCTCCATCAAGGCTAATCTAGTTAATAATCCCACTCCTCCTGGAACTGGGGTTTGTAAGGCTACCGGAAGATCAGGAACAGCGTCTCCATGTAAACCATTTTCATCTCTAGAGATACCAACATCAACGATAACCGCGCTTGGTTTATATTTAAAACGATTATCAAGGAAGTGCATTTTTCCAATCGCCACGACAATAATATCCGCATTCTCTATATAGCGGTACATATCTTCGAATGTAGTTTTACTATGTAAAACAGTAACATTACAGCTTTCTTTTAAAAGAAGCTTGGCCATGGGTTTACCAACAATGTTACTTCTTCCTAACACTACTGCATTCTTGCCTAATAAAGGTATATTTTCATGATGCAAATAATTCATGATTCCTTGTGGGGTACATGGATTTAATGATGATAATGGATGAAATCCATCCACATCCTTATTAGGAGAGATGGCTAATTTAATAGTCTCTTCATCAATTCCTTTAGGCAAAGGCATTTGCACAATAAAGCCATCGACATTATTATCTTTATTTAATCTATCAATTACTTCTAGTAATTCTTCTTGGCTAGTTGTTACATCTAATTTAATTAGTTCTGCTTCTATACCTAATTCACTAGCATCTTTAATCTTACCTTTAACATAGGCATTACTAGCCGCGTCTTCATTAAGTTGCACAATAGTTAAATGAGGTTTCTTTATCATTTTAGAAACCTCGTCTTTTAATACTTCTTTTTTATATTTTACGTATTCTTTAATTATCATGATAATTAATATCAGGAACGTTCGCGGTGTATTGTCTAACTTTAACTCCCGCGAGTGTTAACATCTTTAAAGAAGCTTGTGTAGTAATCGTATCTTTATATTTATTATCAAGGTACACTACTTCTTTAATTCCTGTTTGAATAATAGCTTTTGTACATTCATTACATGGGAATAATGTGACATAAAGTGTGCAACCTCTTAAAGCGGTTCCATCTCTAGTATTTAAAATAGCGTTAAATTCAGCATGACATACATATAGATATTTACTATCTAATCCTTCACCTTTATTCCAGCTTAAGCAGTCATCATCAATATGACGAGGCATGCCGTTATAGCCAATAGAAACAACCTTGTGTTCGTTATCGGCGATACACGCTCCAACTTTAGTATTTGGATCTTTACTTCTTAAAGAAGAAAGGACCGCCATACCCATAAAATATTCATCCCATGAGATATTTGTTTTCTTTTCCATGGCTCAATTATATACATATAATGTATAAATGCAAATAAGAAATTATATGGTTTAGATTCTAAATAATATAGTTATTATATTGGATACAAAAAGAACCACATTTGTGGTTCTAATAATCAAATACGCTTTGATTAGATAATTTCCCAAAGAGAACACTAATCCTTATACTTACGTGCCCTATACTCGTATTTATCAACTTCATATTCGCGAATGGTTTTATTCTTTCCTTCGCTTGCGACTTTTAATGTCAAAACAGATGAAATTTTAAAAGGTTTACTGAGTAAATCTGCAATATTTAAAGATACTAGTGCATTTTCAGCATCGTCCAATTCTTTTGATGTTTTGATATTAAATTTATTAATACATAAGTATTAAGAAAAACATTTATTTCTCTAAACTTGTTTGTAACACGTGTTACATAGAAGTTTGCTTTAATTTGTGCTTAATAACTTTCTCATTAATTTATTATTAATGTTTTGCTAAAATGATATCACTATGGAATTTGTGGCGATTGATAAAATGTCTTTATTAGATTATGACGATATGGTCTCTTGCATTCTTTTTACGCCTACTTGCAATTACCGTTGTCCATTTTGTCATAATGGTTTATCGATCTTAGAAAGTAAAACTTATATTCCTTTTGAAGATATTATTTCTTTTTTAAAAACTAGAGTGGGCCTATTAGACGCGGTTGTTATTTCAGGAGGCGAACCCACCTTAATGAAGGAATTAAAAGAAAGAATTATAGAGATAAAAGAATTAGGTTTTAGAATCAAGTTAGATACAAATGGATCTAATCCAGATGTCTTATTAGATTTAATTAATAATAATCTTTTAGATTATGTCGCTATGGATATTAAGAATTCTTTAGATTTATATCCTGTCACCTGTGGGGTATTAAAGATTAATGAAGATAACTTAAAAAGATCAATTGCTATATTAAAAGAAAATAAAGTGTCATATGAATTTAGAACTACTTTAGTGAAAGAATTTCATAATGAAAAATCCATTAAAGAATTAGGCGAATTAATTAAAGGTGCGGATAAAATCTATTTACAAAAGTTTGTCGATAGAGAAACAGTAATTCAAAAAGGTTTACATGAAGTAGAAAAAAAGGTAGCGATAGACTTTAAGAATATCTTGCTACCTTATGTTAATAATGTTTATCTAAGAGGCTATTAAGAGAGATACTTATTCGCCGCAAGTGCGGCAATCGCTCCATCATTACACGCCGTCACGAGTTGACGGATTTCTTTTTTTCTGCAGTCCCCTACTGCGAATAAGCCTGGGGTTTTACTCATCATATTTTCATCAACAACGATATAGCCTTTAACTAAATCCACGAGGTTAGTGAATATTTCGTTATGAGGAAGTTGACCAATACAAATAAAGACATTATCCGTAATTACTTCTAATAATTCATGCGTTTTAGTGTTTTCAAACACTAATCCTTTAAGTTTATTGTCACCTTGATATTTAATTAAAGCGACATTAGAAGTGATATCAATCTTATTGTTATTCTTCACTCTATCGATAAGGATTTGATCCGCGAATAATTTATCAAATAAAGTGAACATATGAACTTTGGGGCAGTATTGTGTTAAAAGCAAGGCATATTGTAACGCCGTATTCGCGTCCCCAATTAAGCAAACTTCTTTATCCTTATAAAATGGTCCATCACATACTGCACAGAAAGAGATGCCATTACCAATGAATATCTCTTCACCAGGAAGATTCATCTTGCGATGAGTGACTCCAGTAGCGATGATGACTGTACGACTTTCATATTCATGATAATTAGTCTTGATATGGAAAATGTCATTTTCTTTTTCAATATGTAAGACTTCTTCAAGTTCAAATTCCGCGCCTAATTCGGTAATTTGGGTGAATAATCTATCAGAAAGTTCGCTACCAGAAATTTCCATAATGGTTGGGAAGTTCTCCACTCGTGGAGAATTAGCAATTTGCCCACCAAAATTTTCCTTTTCTAGAATAAGGACGGAACGATTATTTCTTAAAGCATATAAAGCGGCGGTCATCCCTGAGGGACCACCACCGATGATAATTAAATCGTAAATCATTATTAATGAATACTTTCTATATATCCTTTGATGTTTGAGGCATTTTCATAAACATCATAATCTTCACTATTAGGCACGATTAATGTTGGTGCTTTAGTGATATGGAATTCTTTTGTCTTATCAGCGTTTTCTTCTGCATCCACGACAACATATTTAATTCCAGCTTTATCAAGTAACATTTTTGCCATTTTGCAGTTAGGGCATGTTTTAGTGGCGAAGAGTAATGTTTCTTGAAGTAAAGGTTTTACCTTTGTATCAGGAGCGTCTTTTAAGTGACACGCTTCTCCATGAGTTAAAACAGAGGTTTCAGGAACGTATTCTTTTCTCATCGCGAATTCTTCACTCTTACCATCATTCCAGTTTTGTACTGGTCTATAGTAGCCAGTAATACGAGAATAGACTTCAGTTCTGCTACCACAATATGGACAAACTTCTTGTTCGCCGTCTAAATATCCATGGTCTTTACATACAGAGTATGTAGGAGACATTGTGTAATATGGAATATGATAGTTTTCTGCGATTTTTCTGACTAAATTCATACAAGATTTCCAAGATGGTAATTTTTGTCCTAAGAAGGTATGGAAAACCGTGCCACTGGTATAGAGGGTTTGTAAACCATCTTGAATATCTAAAGCCTTGAAAATATCATCAGTATAGCCCACTGGCAAGTGAGAAGAATTGGTGTAATAAGGAGTGTGACCATTCTCACTAGCAGTAATGATATTTGGATATTTTTCTTTATCGTGTTTCGCTAAACGGAAGGCAGTAGATTCTGCAGGAGTAGCTTCTAAGTTATATAAATCACCATATAATTCTTGGTAATCAGAGAGTCTTTCTCTCATATGATTTAAGACATCTTTAGTGAATTGGATAGCTTGTGGATCAGTTAAATCTTTTCTAATCCATCTCGCATTTAAGCAAGCTTCATTCATGCCCACTAGTCCAATTGTGGAGAAGTGGTTATTGAATGTTCCTAAATAACGTTTGGTATATGGATATAATCCCGCTTCAAGTAAAGCGGTAATTGTGTCTCTTTTGATTTTAAGTGAACGGGCAGATAAATCCATGATTCTATCTAAACGAGCATAGAAATCAGCTTCATCGGTCGCTAAGAAGGCAATTCTTGGCATATTAATAGTCACAACGCCGATAGAACCAGTAGATTCACCACTACCAAAGAAGCCACCAGACTTTTTACGTAATTCACGTAAATCAAGTCTTAAACGGCAGCACATACTTCTAACGTCAGTTGGTTCCATATCGGAATTAACATAGTTAGAGAAATATGGTGTACCGTATTTCGCGGTCATTGTGAATAATAATTTATTATTCTCGGTTTCACTCCAGTCAAATGTACGAGTGATGGAATATGTTGGGATTGGGTATTGGAATCCACGACCATTCGCATCGCCTTCAATCATGATTTCAATGAAGGCTTTATTGACCATCGCCATTTCTTCAACGCAGTCTTTATATTTGAATGGCATTTCTTTACCACCGACAATACAGTTAAGTTCCGCCATATCGTTTGGAACTACCCAATCTAAGGTAATATTACTAAATGGTGCTTGTGTACCCCATCTAGATGGTGTATTAACACCATAAACAAATGATTGAATACATTGTTTCACTTGTTTATAAGTTAATCCATCAGCCTTTACAAATGGAGCTAAATAGGTATCAAAAGAGGAGAAGGCTTGCGCGCCCGCCCATTCATTTTGCATAATACCTAAGAAGTTTACCATTTGGTTACAAAGTGTTGATAAGTGAGCGGCTGGGGAAGAGGTAATCTTTCCAGGAACTCCGCCTAAACCTTCTTGAATTAATTGTTTTAAAGACCAACCAGCGCAGTAGCCTGTAAGCATAGATAAATCATGGATATGAATATCCGCATTTCTATGCGCATTAGCGATTTCTTGATCATAGACTTCGCTTAACCAATAGTTCGCAGTCACCGCACCAGAGTTTGATAAAATCAAACCACCGACGGAATAAGTAACTGTAGAGTTTTCTTTAACACGCCAGTCGTTAATCTTTAAATAGTTATTGATAACGTTTTTATAATCAATATTTGTGGATTTTAATTCTCTTAAGTTTTTATGTTGTTTACGGTAAACGATATAGCTTCTAGCGACATCGATATATCCAGCTTGAATTAATACAATTTCCACACTGTCTTGAATGTCTTCCACTCCGACAGCTTCATCTTTGACTTTAGAATTGAAATCCGCAGTCACTCTGAGCGCTAACATCTGGATGATGTCACGATTGTAGAACTTGTGTTCCGCAATAAACGCTCTTTCTATCGCACTTTCAATTTTAGCGATATTAAACTCTTCGAGAGAGTCATCTCTTTTCCTTACTCTTAGCATAAAAAGCTCTCCTTATATAGGTGATAGAAAAACATCGCACTTGATGTTTTTAATGATATAAACCACTATTTAGAAAAACAGTGTGCATATATATTATCTAATTTAATAAATTAAAAAAAGAAAAATTAGCAAAAAGTTTTACACTGTCAAAATCTTCTTTTTGTCCACTTAAAAAATAGATTGATTAATGTAGTATAAGAGTTCAGTTAAAAAGTAATAAAAGCACTCGACTTTATAAGAAAAAGCCCACAAAAGTGAGCTGTTTTCATACTTTTTTATAAACTAAACTTATAGTTAAGTAGTTAAAACGAACAATAAAACAAAAGAAAAAGTTTTATGCTTTAAAAAGTGAATGGAGGTTGCAGTACGCATAAACTGCTTCCACTTTTTCTCCTGGTAATAACATAAAGTCAGCCTTTGGTTCATCAGTCGGTTTTAAGACTTTACGTTGATTGCCTTTATTTGTTTGAATAGAAATCCACTCAATATAATGAGGCTCAGTCATTGGGTGAATGACACTACCAACTTCAACATGAACTAAATTACCTTCAACTTTATAAACTGGAACGTGTTTTTCCGCCGCGCCATCGGAAGTGTTAGGAATAATTTCTTCCATTACTTCACCACAGCAAATCGTTGGTGTAGCTCTTTCTTCCACCATAGCAATAATCTTTCCACATATAGGGCAACGATAAAATTTTTGGGACATATTTTTCTCCTTATTTCGCTTATTACCTACACTATATCATATAAAGATATAATGTAATAACTTGTTTTTTTGTATGAATTAGTTTTAAATTATGTACATGAATTTTGTATTTATTTCACCTAATTTTCCATCAATGTACTCCCATTTCGTAAGATCCTTACGTAATAAAGGCGTCACTGTCCTTGGTATTGGGGACGAACCTTATGAAGTACTTAATCAAGAGTTAAAAGAGAACTTAACTGAATATTGTTATGTCTCCAATATGGCCAATCTTGATTGGATGAAAAATACTTTAGATTATTTAAGAAACAAATATGGCCATATCGATTATGTTGAGTCTAATAATGAGTTCTGGCTCGAAAAAGATGCGGAGCTACGTGCATATCTAGGTATTAATACTTCTACTCTTCCTGAAGAAATGGAGAAGATCAAATATAAAAGCAAAATGAAAGCTTATTTTGAAAAAGCTGGAGTAAAAGTTGCTAGATATCATTTAGTTTCTTCTTTAGAAGAATCAGAGAAATTTATTGATTTAGTTGGTTATCCAGTATTCGCTAAACCCGATAACGGTGTGGGAGCGAATGCGACATATCGTATTAACAATCATGATGACTTAGTGTATTTCCATAACACTCATCCTGATACTCAATACATTATGGAAGAGTTCTTAGAAGGCTATATCACTTCTTTTGACGGTATTTGTGATAGCAAGAGCAAAGTTATTGTTGCCTTTAATGAAACCTTCCCCACTCCTATCGCTGAAGTTGTGAATAATGACATGGATGTCTATTATTATGCGAAAGCAGATATGCCAGCGAAGTTTAGAAAAATGGGAGAAAAGGTTGTCGCTTCCTTTGGTATTAGAAAAAGATGTTTCCACATCGAATTCTTTGTTTTAACAAAAGATAGACCAGGATTAGGCAAAAGTGGCGATATTATTGCTTTAGAAGTTAATATGCGCTCTCCTGGAGGCTACACTCCTGATTTACTCGCTACCGCACTAGATGCTTCATATTATGATATCTATGCGGATGTTATTGTTAATGACTCCACCACTGTGGATTTAAATAGAGATCATTATATTGCTATCTCTGTAGCGAGAAAGGATAGATTCCACTACGTTCATAGCACTCAAGAGGTCTTTGATAAATATCAAGATTTAATTAGACTTCACGATTATTATCCAGATGGAATTGCGAAAGCTATGGGTAAAGAATTCTTCTTTGCAAGATTCAAAAATCTTGATGATGCATTAGAATTCCAAAAATTTGTTCAAGAGAAATATTAAGATGATTAACACATGCTTTGATAAAAAATCTTTAATCGAATTCTTTGATAAGGTTGAAACTTATCTATTTTGTGATTGTTTAAAGAAAGAAGAATTAAAAGAATCTTTCCTTAAAATCATTTGTCAAAAAGAAGAAAACGCTGATTGTTTTATCTCTTCGCTCTGTGAAGTTAAAAAAGAATTAGATAAAGATTTATCTTTCTTCCTTGAAAGCGATCCAGCAGCGGAAAGTAAAGAAGAAATTATTGCTTGCTACCCTGGCTATAAAGCTATTATCTATTACCGTATATCTAATTTATTATATAAATTAGGATATAGAGTTACCGCTCGTATTATTAGTGAAGAAGCTCATAAAATCACCGGTATTGATATCCATCCAGGCGCTACTATTGCTACCCCATTCTTCATAGACCATGGAACTGGTGTTGTTATTGGTGAAACAAGCGTTATTGGTAAAAACGTTAAAATCTATCAAGGCGTTACCCTTGGTGCCTTATCGCTAAGCAAAGGCCAAAAGATGAAGGGAATAAAAAGACATCCCACGATTGGCTCTCACGTTACCATATACGCGAATGCGACTATATTAGGAGGGGATGTTGTTATTGGTAATAATGTTGTTATTGGTTCTAACGTCTTTTTAACTGAATCAGTTCCTGATGATTATAAAGTCAGTATTCAAAAACCTGAACTAATATTTACTAAGAAAAATAAATAATTATTTAAGAGATTGGATGTAGTCAAACAAACGATTACATCCTTCTTTTATATTTTCTAAACTCGTAGCAACGTTGATTCTAATAAAACCATGTCCGTTACCGTGATATTCATTACCTTCACTAACGAATAAACCAGTCTTATTAAATAAGTCGTTAGTAAAAGAAACACTATCTTGAGAATAGAAAGAAATATCAACCCAAACTAAATATAAACTGTGGGCTTCCACTACTTTTAATTTTGGTAATTTATCTTTGATAAAAGAATAGAGATATTGCTTATTATGATAGATATATTCATTTAATTGATTAACGTATTCTTCGCCTTGCTTAAAAGCCGCAATATTTGCAGCGATAGAGAAGAAATTAGGCTCGGCAACTTCATCGTTATTAAGTCCGCGATTAACTTTATCTCTAATTTCTTTATTTGGTATCACTAAACAAGAGGCTTGTAAGCCGGCAAGATTAAATACTTTAGCGGATGAGATACAGGTAATAGAAATATCCTCATTTTCTTTAATAGAAATGAATGGAGTATATGAATAATTTGGATCAGTGATATCGCAGTGGATTTCATCAGAAATAACTAAAAAGTTATATTCTCTAGCTAATTCTCCAATCTTTTTAATTTCTTCTTTATTCCAAATGTTCCCTGTTGGGTTTTGTGGATTACAGAAGATTAATAACCTAATATCATTGTCAACAATAGTTTTTTCTAACTTAGAAAAGTCGATATGATACTCGTTATTCTTATATTCAAGTTGATACTCAACGGCCTTTCTTTTGTTATTAAGAATGGAGTTAAAGAAGATGTTATAAACTGGAGAAATAACAAGTACATTATCTCCTTCTTTAGTTAAACTTCTCACCATAGAAGAAATAGCGGCTACGATTCCAGAAGAATAAATCATCCAGTCTCTTTTAAAAGAAACTTGGTGACGGTTTAACCACCATTTAGTGATAGAAGAATAGAATTCTTCATCCACAAAAGTATAGCCATAAGCACGAATATCTAAACGTTCCTTAAGCGATTCATAAATAAAATCAGGACTCTTGAAGTCCATATCCGCAACCCACATAGGAAGGGCTTTTTCTTTATAGTCCCATTTATAAGATGAGCTATTTTTTCTTGAAGCCAAATCGTCAAAATCATATTTCATTATTCTTTGACCTCAATTTTAACTTTTGTTGGATCAATAAATTTATCATCTAAGATGATTTCTCCAACTGATTTCGCCTTAATATGCCCATCATATGGGTTTTTAATAGAGTCGATATGAGTAGTAATATCAGCTTCAACATTATGACAAAATTCAAAACACAAATCAGTGTTAAGGAGTTTACAATTAATCATCTTTAAACCATCGATATAGCACATCCCTTGATGGGATTGAATTGTGCAGTTAATAAAGGTGAGATTTTTACTATTCCACCCTAAATATTCACCAACAATAATGGAGTCAATAACTGTCACATTTTCACAGTTCCAAAAAGAATCTTTACTATCTAATTTAGAATTACGAATTTCGATGTTTTTACCACCATCAAAAGCGTAATTTCCAATTAAATTAAAGTTTTTAACTTTAACATTAACTGCATTTAAACCAAAATAGTCTCCTGATGCATTAACATTATCAAGTTCAATATCGTGGCAGTTCCACATTGTTTCTAATGCATTTGGTAAGCAACAATTCTTAAGCGTTATAAAAGATGATTTACGGAATTGTTTTGGAGCGGAGATGTGGCAATTTTCCATATGAATATTATGGGTATACCAGATTCCACTTCTCGCTTCTTCGACGAAGGTTGTATCATGAACTTTAACGTTATGGCAGTACCATAAAGGATATTTCCATTTAAAAACTGAATGTGAGACTTCAATATTTTTGGATTCTTTTAAGGGTGATTCTCCATCCATAAAAGTGCTTTCTTTTACCAAAGCATTAACAGTGTTATATAAGGCTCTTTCTCCTACGTAGATACCGCTATAAAGTTTCTTTTTCATGCTTATTCGACAGTCACAGATTTAGCTAAATTACGAGGTTTATCAACATTATAGCCTTTGGCTAAGGACGCATAATAAGCAAAATAGAAGGCAATTGGTGCAATAGCGATACTAGAAAGATAGATGGGGTAATCTGGGATGATGATAAAATCATCTTCCTTAGATAATGAATGTGTGGCAACAACATAAACATCAGCGCCTCTAGCTTTCACTTCTTGAATGTTATTTCTCATACTTGAAGCGGTGTTAGGATCACTAATGAAGACGATAACTGGAGTATCTTGTGCAATTAAAGCAATTGGCCCGTGTTTGAGTTCTCCTCCAGGAATAGCTTCAGAATGAATATAACTAATTTCTTTAAGTTTCAAAGAAGCTTCTAAACAGAAGTCATGGTCATATCCTCTTCCAAGGAAGAAGAGATGTTCACTATCTTTAAGTTTATTGGCTAATGCTTGTAATCTAGATTTTTCTCTAACACGAATTTGAGAAATGATTTTACAAGCTTCATTTAAATCAACGACGACTTTCTTTCTATCTTTTAAGGCTGAAGTTAATAAAGCAAGAGCGGCAACTTGAGCAGAATATGCTTTAGTGGAGGCCACACTTACTTCAAGTCCAGCATTAAGAAGGATAGAATAGTCAGCATTTCTTTCTAAGGTACTACCTTTAGTGTTTGTTACCACTAAGGTCTTAATACCTTTTTCTTTAATAATTCTCATGCAGTGGATTAAATCCGCTGTTTCGCCCGATTGAGAAAGGAGGATGACAAATGGATTCTTTCCTGAAATTTGTGGGTAATATGCCCATTCACTAGCGATAAAGACATCCGCATCAATTTCTTGTTTTCTAAAGAAACGAGCGCCCACTAATGAAGCATGATAACTTGTACCACAGCCGATAAAGATAATATTATCTGCTGCGTGTAAGTCTTTCATTAGATGTGGGTCAAAGGTAAATTCTTCACCATTAAAGAAATTAAGACAAAGTCTTCTCACGACATTTTCAATTTCTTCAATTTCCTTGAGCATAAAATGGGGATATCCATTTAAATCTCTACTCAATAAGCTTGGTTCTTTATCGGAATATTTAATGATGACTGGTCTAACATGAATATCGTAAAGGTTAACTTCTTTATCAGAGATAATCGCGATTTGATCGTCATCTAAATCAATAATCTTTTTTGTGTATTCAATAATTGGGACGGCGTCAGAAGCAACAAGATTAAAGCCATCACCAACGCCCACCATAATCGGTGAACTACGTTTGATAAGATATAAATGTTTTTTATCTTCTTCCCAAATAATAGAGCAAGCAAAGCTTCCTTCAAGTTTCTTCATGACACTTTGTAAGGTCTTTAACATGCTTTTGCCACTTTTTAAAGTGTCTTCAATCAAAGAAGCAATAACTTCACTATCGGTCGCGGAAGTAAATTTATATCCTTTTTCCATCAGTTCTTTTTTGATTTCCATGAAGTTTTCAATAACTCCATTATGAACCAGAGTAATAGTCTTATTCATAGATTGAACTGGGTGAGAGTTAATATCGCAAGGCACTCCGTGAGTGGCCCAACGTGTATGACCAATTCCTATAAAGGAAGTGATTTCTTTTGGAGATTTCTCTTCAAGCAAAGAAACACTACCAACAGTTTTACAAATCTCTACTTGATTGTTATTTAAATAAGCGATTCCCGCGGAGTCATATCCACGATAATCTAAGGTCTTTAAACCTTCAATTAAATACTTTTTAGTATTTATTTTGCCAATACAGCCAACTATTCCACACATAAATTATCTCCCGAGGTAGTTTTCAGTTTCCCATTTAGAAACAGAAGTGTGGTAGGACTTCCACTCTTGTTCTTTTGCAATAAGATATTTGCTATAAGTATGTTCACCAAGAACTTCTTTTAAAATCTTTGATTTTTTGAATAAAACAACGGCTTCATGCAATGTTTCTGGTAAACGTTTAATGCCGCGTTCATCAATTTCATCATCGGTTAATTCAAAAATATTATCGTCTGTTGGTGGCACTTCTTTTTTATCGTTAATAATGCCGTCAAATCCGCACGCCATAATGCCCGCGAGAGCGATATATGGGTTAGCAAATGGATCCACGTTTCTTAATTCAGTTCTTGTAGCCATGCCTCTGGCGGCAGGAATTCTAATTAAAGAACTTCTATTCGCGTCACTCCAACATACGTAGATAGGAGCTTCAAAGCCAGACACTAAACGTTTATAAGAATTAACAGATGGATTAGTTAAAAGGGCTAATTCACGAGCATGTTCAATAATTCCGCTCATCCATTTACGGCAAATCTTTGATAATTGTAATGGATCTTTTTCATCGAAAAAGACATTCTTGCCATCTTTTCCAAGGAAGGAACAATTAGTGTGCATGCCGTTACCAGCTTTTCCTTCGATTGGTTTTGGCATAAATGTTGCAATATAACCATGTTTTCTCGCCACTACTTGAACGACTTGTTTATATGTTTGCACTAAATCACAAGCAGTGAGAACATCTCTATATTTAAAGGTAATCTCGTTTTGTCCAGGTCCCACTTCGTGGTGACTGGCTTGAATATCAAATCCCATCTTTTCTAAAACAAGAGTGATTTCTCTTCTAATTTCTTCTCCACCATCGAATGGTGTTAAATCAAAATAGGAAGCCTTATCAGACATATCGATATCGCCATTCTCATTAGCCTTGAAAAGATAGAATTCTGGTTCAAAACCAACATTCATTTGGGTTAAACCCAATTCTTTCATTTTTTCAATTTGTTTTTTTAAGATTAAACGTGGGTCTCCAGGGAAAGGTTTTCCTTCAGGAGTATAGACATCACAAATAAAACGAGCCACTCCTCCATAAGATAAATCTTCAAAAGGAAGAATTAAGAATGTATCAATATCAGGATGTAAATACATGTCAGCTTCTTTGATACGGACAAATCCTTCAATAGAAGAGCCATCAAACATAATCTTATTGTCTAAAGCATCTTCGATTCGAGAAACAGGAATCTCCACTGCTTTAACATAGCCAAGCATGTCAGAGAACTGTAAACGAATGTAGGAAATGTTATTCTCTTTGATTAACTTTAATACTTCTTGTTTGGTCATATTGAACCTCCATTACGCATATACGCTTAAACGCAAGTAAGTGAATATTAACTTAAAAACCAGGATTAGTAAACAAAAAATGCGCCTAAGCGCGTATATAGGGCCTTTTTATGCAACAGTTTGTTGCAAAATTATCATTTAAAGGACTATCATAATGTTAGGTAAAAATTATGATAACAATTGAAAATAGGAACAAAAACTATAGCGAGGTGGATAATCGTATCATTGATGCCTTTCTTGATATATTTATCAAGCAGAGAATCACTGAGATTACCATTAGTGAGATTTGTCGTAAGGCCAATATTAACCACACCACTTTTTACCGACACTATAAAGGCATATGGCAAATCCCTGAAACAATTCATAATTACTTTTACAAAAGACTTGAAGAAATACTAACTCATTTTGATGGAGAAGTATTTTTCAGTGATCCAAAGAAGTTTTTTAAGGAAGTGATTAATATAAAGATTATGGAAAACTTGGAATTATATAAAAAGATGGCTAAAGTGAGAACCGCTCCTGATTTTTTAATTAGCTTTTCTAGAGACCTCGCCAACAAACTAGTAGAAAAAGAAAGTAAGAGAAGTCCATTTGCCTCGATTGAAGAGGAAGTTTATGCTTCCATAAATTTTTGCACTGCTGGCATTTGTTTTCTTTATGTTTCTTGGCTAAGAGAAGAGTTAAAATGTAGTTTAGATGATGTCTCAGAAGAAATAGCAAATTATATCAATGCAAAGATATATTATGACAAAACCATTTTAGGTAGAGGCAAACTTTTCAAAATTAACCAATAATTCATAAATATACATCAATAATGAGCAATCTATTATGTGGGTTGCTTTTATTATTCTATTTTAGTGGACCAGCAAAAAAGAAAATATTAGTAAGACAGTATAAATTTGTAGTAAAGTTATACTGTATGGGAAAAATAAAAGGTTTACCTGATGTCATTGAATATGAAGATGAATTAAATGACGAGTTTTCAATCGCAGAAATTAAAGCGAAAACGATTGATGAAAAGTATCGTTATCATCCTAAAACTATTTTCGGTAGATTCTTCTCTACGTTTTTATATCGCTTTTTCGCTCTTCCTCTTTCTTGGTTTTATTTGAAAATAAAATTCCATCATAAAATTAAAGGAAAGAAACTACTTAAAAAGGGAAAGAAGACTGGCTATTTTATATATGGCAATCACACTCAAATAATTGGGGATGCTTTTATGCCTTGCCATATCTCTCATCCAAAGAGATCTTCTGTTATTGTTCATCCTAACAATGTTTCTATGCCTGGATTTGGTAAGATTATTCCTTATCTAGGAGCCATTCCTCTTCCAGATACAATTGGGGCTAGAGAAAACTTTACTAATGAGATTGCTCGTCGCATTAAGAAAAAGAACGCAATCTTTATTTATCCAGAAGCTCATCTATGGCCTTATTACACTCATATCCGTCCCTTTAAGGACACCTCTTTTACTTACCCTGTTAGTTTAAAGGTTCCAGTTTACTGTTTTGTTAATACATATAAAAGAAGAAAGAACCCCAATAAAGTACAAATCATTACTCGCATTAGAGGACCATTTTATCCTGATGCCTCTTTATCAAGTAAAGATGCGATTAAGAAATTAAGAGATGAAGTTTATAACTCTATGGTGGAATTAACAGAATTTAACGAAGTGGAATTAATTGAATATAGAAAGAAGGCGAGTTCATAAAATGAAAAACATCTTATTTTGTGGTTCAAAGAATGTCTTTGATGGTGTTCTTACAGGTACATTATCCATTTTAAAAAGGAGTGAAAAGACTCCTTTAAATATATACATATTCACTATGGATATGACTGAGATGAATAAGAAATTTGAACCCATTAACGAAGCTCAAAGATTATGCTTAGAGAAATTAGTCAAAGAATATGATGAATCTAGCCAAGTTCATCTCATTGATGTTAAAGATATTTATACTCGTGAATTAGGTGGTTGCCCAAACGAAAAGGCGTATTGCTCTCCTTACACTCTTATTCGTTTACTCGCTGACCTTATTGAAGACATTCCTGATAAGCTTTTATATTTAGACTGCGATATTATGTTTAACCGCGATATAGCGTTGCTATATGACCAAGATATCACTAAATACGAATATGCAGGTGCGTGTGACCATTATGGTAAATACGTTTTCTTACATCATCCTGGTTATTTAAACGCTGGAGTTCTTCTATTTAACATGAAGAAATGTAAAGAAACTGGTTTATTTGAAAAAGCGAGAAACCAATTAAGAAGAAAAAAATTCATATTTGCTGATCAAACCGCGATTGTGAAATCCACAAAAAAAAGAAAGCATCTCCCTCAAAGATTTAATGACCAAAAGTTCTTACATAAATGGACTGTAGTTAGACACTTTTCTAAAAGATTATTCTGGTTCCCCTATCCCCACACGGCAAATATTAAACAATGGGATATTGAGAGCATGCATAAAATCTATAAATATCATCAATGGGATGATGTCTTAGATGAATATCTAAAAAGAAAAACTGAATATTAGTTTTCTATAATCCCCCTTTAAAGGCACTTTCGAAAATGAAGGTGCCTTTTTTTCTAAGCAACAAAAAATGACTCATCTGAGTCATCAATTGTTTGCCAAGCAGGACAGCCTCATTAAGGAAAGCGACTTAATCGTTAGAGGTCATCTATTAGCCTTCCACCTGCATCCCCGATTCCACCCTATGGCTAGGGTGCGGCGTGGTCGTACGCTGACGAATCACAGTCAGTAGCGCTACCGTAGTGACCGTACATCTCCACCTTTGACAATTATATTATATTCATCTTCCTATCCTTTTGTAAGATTATTCGATATTTCTAAACATTATTTTTTGTTTAATGTGGTTGCCCATATTCCCTATTCATTGCTTCGATAGAAACAACCCATTGTTTGCCATATTTACATACATCAATTCCGTTTTTTAGTTTTCCATATGATATGGCCTTTCTTAATGTAGATTCATTTAATCCCCAAATCGTAGTAGCGTCATTCATTGACATCAAACCATCAAACGGTGTTTTTATTTCTTTTCCATTTTCCCATAGTTCATCACAAGAAAGATCAACATAATCATTCCACACTATTCCACATCCGCCTACATCGACATAAACAGCATAGAATAATTCGTTTTCTTTTAACGTTTTGAAAACATCTTTCCATTTAAATAATGGTTTTACATCATATATCTTTGTAACACCAACGCAAAACTGGACAAGCAATTTATAATCATCTAGAGGGTAAACATTTTTAACTTTGTTAAACATAACAATTATCTCCTTATTTAAATGTTTATACTTTCTAAAACTCAACATAATTATATCACTGTACCGTGATATTTTTTATAAAGAAATAAATATCCATCGGACAATCCGGTGGTTTTTCATAGTCGGGCAGATATTAGCCCTCTATTACTAGCCGCCCCCATCAAGGGCGAAATGCGGACCACCGCTTGCTTTTGTCCTTAGCTACCCGTAAACGGGTCTTCGTCGAAGTCGATTGTCATTTGGACAACCGCTTCATCCTCCTTTAGTTGATTCCTAATGTATTCGGCTATTTTGGAGCAAACACGATATGGTACTTACAGTTCCATACAGTATGTGCTAAACTTAATTCGTCTCGAGGCATATGTCTCCTTTCATATTAACGCGTTGGTCCGCATTAATATTGTAAGGAGATTTTCTTTTGGGCAAAACTATAAGTTTTACCTCCACCCCAGACTATCTGGGGGTTTTAACTCGCTCATCATTCGCACGATGGCTCAGACAACAAAAAATGACCCGCTAGTGGAGTGCTAGGATAAAAGTGGACAAGGGCAAAAAAGCCCCATCCACTTTTTTCTTTGCTATTCTATTCAAAAGGAGGTTTTAAATGCGAACAAAAAAGAAAAATACAATGCGCAGTCCAAAAGAGAAAGAGATGATTATTCTAGAATACTTAAATGACCAGCACCCATCTTATCGAAAAACTGCAGACAAATACGAAATCGCTGGTTCTTCATTCAAGAAATGGAAAAAAGCATATCTAGAATTTGGTATCGATGGATTGCGTAGCCAAACAGGCAAAAAATCTCATGGGTTTAATCATCTTGCAGGGTTAAGAAACAAGAAAAACAAAACCAAAGAAGAAGAACTTCGATTAAAAGTGATGAAGTTAGAAATTGAGGTAGCCAGATTAAAAAAAGGGTACCAAGTGAAAGGAGTTGGTTCAAAAAAGGAATACGTTACTATCAAAGACTTGAATACGAAGTCTTAGAAGAATTATCTAAACAATATCCCGTTTCATTACTTTGTAATGTTATGGATATAAATCGAAGCGGTTATTACAAATGGAAATATCGTAAAGCCCATCCTTCAGCGAGGCATATCCAAAGAATGAAGGATGTCGAATATATTAAAGAACTATCATCAAAACATAAAGCTCATGGTTATCGTTGGTTAGCGGCTTATATCAAGAAACATCATGGAGTAATCATGTCACCTGAATATGTTTATAGATGTAGGAAATATGCAGGGATAATGTGTGAATCAAAACATTATCGATATAAGAAACCTGGGGAAAGTAGCTATATCTACGACAATCTCATATGGAATAACTGGAACGCATCTAAACCATTAGAAATCATCGTTTCTGATATGACAGCCTTCTATTCCAAAGGAATCTATTACGAACTTACATTATATTTCGATACATTCAATCGTGAAATTGTGGGATTTGGATTAACTGATCGAAAAGGTGATATAAAACCTTATTTCGAAGGATTAGAACAAGTTATTAGTCTTATAAAAGAAAAAGAACAAACCAACTTATCTACTTTGCACACAGATCAAGGTTCGGTTTATTCTTCTGAAGCCTTTAATAAGCTTCTAACTAATAATAACATTATTCATTCAATGTCTCGAGCGGGAACTCCGACAGACAATCCGATAGACGAATCTTTAAATGGATGGATCAAAGACGAACTATTCATCGATTTTAATTTGAAGAAATGCGATGATGTTTTATCTTTGATAAAAGAATACATTCATTACTACAATCATGAGCGTCCAATGTACTGTTTACAATACAAAACCCCACATCAGTTTAAATCTGACATGGGGTATTGAGCTTTTTTGAACTGTCTACTTTTCGTTGACCAGTTCAATTTGAGATGTTTTTTATTTCATTATCCAAATATTGATCCGTTATTTTTTTAACGAATAAAAGTGATAGAACAATGGCAATTATCAAGGGAATAATCAAAAGCGAAATTGGAAGAACAATTATCGATTCATCATTGGTGACTATCGAGACAATACCAGAAGAAATCATGCCTAGTGTTCCGACTAACATTGATAAGCCAATTGACTGACCCTTTTTCTTCCATTATTTTTCACTTAGAGCGATTAGTGGAAATACAAGGAGGATCAGGTGTATGGAAAACCTAAATAAACAATATGTGGAGCGATTCCATAACTACATAGTAACTATGGTGTATTATGAAAAACTTCTTAACATAGGAGAGATAACCATTGACGACTATATTAAAATCGAAAGAGGTGTTACTCATAAATACAACATGGAAGAACTTGTAAACAAATCATTTAATCAATAGTTCAATCAGATGTCGGGCTGCGTATTTTGGATTGTCTTTACCATTTTCTAATCCTAATCCAGTAAATAATTCGCCAATTGGTATATTATTATTAAATAATAATTGAAAATAAGTTTCTAATAGTGAATTGGTAGTATTTTCTAATTGAATTGGACCAAAAGGATTTGCAAAGAAAGTTTGTACCAACCCTTTTTCTCCAGTTGTACCTAACGCAAATCGTTTACCTTCTTTAAATACGAGCAACGCATCTTCAACTTGTTTAAAAATATGAATTTTTTCTCTACTATTCTTATAGTTGTTAGCGTAAAACACATAATCAACATGATATTTATTTGATACTTCTTTATATGTAGAAACAGGTAAAACCAATCGAGCATTTTTTCCTTTTGGGTTTAAGAATATTGCTCTATCAAACACTTTATAAACATAGTCATTTTCTAAATCATCGGTTCTAACAAACGCACCAATTTCTGTTCCTGATGTATATATTTGATTATCAATAATTTCGAAATAACCCATATCGTCATAAATAGTGGTGATTTCTTGTATTTGGCCTTTTGCGATTAAGCGAAGAGCTTCAATTGTTTCACTTTTCCCTGCCCCAGAGTCTCCTACAATAACCACGTTTTTTGTTGTCATATCGTTCAATTTTATTGATATTCCAGCACCATGAATTGGTAATTTGCCATTCTCTATCATTTTAATGTTATGAACTGTTAGAATTATCTTCTTTAAATAGCCAAAGTAATCAATTTCATCCCGCTCTTTCAAAGAGCCGATATAAATATCTTTTTCTCTGTCATAATAGATTCCGTCAATTGTGTTGGATCCGAAAAGAATTATTCCATCTGGTTTTGAGTTTTTATAATCATCATCAAACTGAAATAAATTTGATAAGGAAACACCTAACGAAATATATCTTTCTGAAATGCACACATGAATTCTGCTTTTGCCACATAAAATTGGTATTAAAAACCATTTCTTATTAGAAAGATTTAATCCATCAATTGGATTGGCATTAATTATTTCGAAGATGCCGGTCCTTTTGTTGGATGCAGAATAAGAAACAAAAGGCGTTCTAAAAGCAATCTTTGTAATTACTTTCGCGCTTTCTAATTCTTTATAAATATAATTTGAATTGCTATCTGTTAATAAGAATGCGTTTGCAAAAGCCGGGAGCTGTCTATAAACGGTGAATTTCTTTCCGGTAAGCTTAAAGCATAATTCTCTATATTTTCCCAGCAATGCTTCAGTGAATTTATCAAATAGAGTCAAGAAATCCAACTCTTCAAACCTTGGATTATTTTGATCTGATATTATGTAACGTTTTATCGATCTCCAGTGGTCATATATTTTTTCTAAAATATCATATAACAAGTCTTTGTTTTTAACATTAGTCGTATCATTGTTTAAGATTTCTAGAAAAACTTTTGAAAAACTATCACCATATATGATTTCGTTGATGTTATTTTTAGGGTTATCTTCCAAAAATGAATCTATAGCTAAATTCATTACCTCTTTGTTTAGAGCGGTGGTGTCCTTATTTTTTATATCTATTAAAATGCATTTTTCTTTCATCTTCATTAAACCTATATTTTAAGATTGCTTTGTTTCGAGCTTCACACTTAAGCAAATGATTTTTAAAGCGACTTCTAATTCTTTTAGTGAGACGGATGAAGGAGAGATTCTTATATTTGAATTAGATGAATCTATTCCGTATGGATATGTTGCCCCGGCATTAGTTAAAATAACCCCCGCTTTTTTGCATCTTTCAACAACCTCTTTCGCACACCCTTTAACATTGAGTGAGATAAAATACCCACCTAGTGGTTTAGACCAAGTTGCAAAGCCAATTAGTTCTTTAGAAAATATTCTCTCGACAAGTTCAAATTTGGGTCTAAGTATATCTGCGTGTCTTTTCATTATATTCTTCAAATCTTTTAAAAAAAGAGCGTGCCTATATTGATTGATTTTGTCATATCCTATAGTTTGAACTTTCATTTGCTCGAGCATATCTTTTTTATTGTTCTCACTTGCCGCCATCGCAGAGATGCCTGCGCCAGGAAAGGTGATTTTACTTGTGGATGTAAAAATATAAACAATATCTTCATTGTTGTTCTTTTTGCATTCAGAATAGATATTTAATAGATGTTCTATTTTCTCTTCATATAAATCTTGAACTGCATACGCGTTATCCCAATAAATCCTAAAATCTTTAGCGGCTGGTCTAAGTTTTGCAAATCTTCTTACTGTTTCATCGCTATATGTAACCCCAGTTGGATTTGAATATTTTGGAACGCACCAAATCCCTTTTACGGAGTCATCTTTGATATATTTTTCGACTAAATCCATATCTGGTCCATCTTCGTTCATTGGGATATCAATCATCTCAATTCCGAAATACTCACATATTGCAAAGTGGCGATCGTACCCCGGAACAGGGCACAACCATTTAACTTTGCTTAACTTGTTCCATGGGGTTGAACCGCAAACTCCATTGGTCATGGATTTTGATATAGCATTATACATTAATGCAAGCGAAGAGTTACCACCAATAATTATATTGTTTTGTGGTATATCTAAAATATTAGAAAACAAATCCTTGCATTCAGGTATACCATCTAGCAATCCGTAATTTCTGTAATCAATATTGTTTATCTTTAGACAATTGCCTGAACGAAGTACATTTAAAATGCTTTCCGATAAATCTAATTGACGTGCATCAGGCACACCTCTAGACATATTTATGTAGATGTTTTTGTTGAGATATTTTTGATATTGTTTTTCTAAATCAATCATACTTTGAACACTATAATACCTAATTATTATAATTATCAATACTTATAATTATGTTTTGCAAGTTATAATTTTAAAGAACTTCTATTGGCAGGTAGAAATAAAAACTTGTTATAGTATATCTCAAAGAAAACTTTTTAAATTAGTTAAATAGGATTGATACAATGTGTCAATCCTTTTCTTTAGAAAACAGTTACATTTTTGTTTACATTATTCGATAGAAATACTATATTATGATTGCCAAGAGGAAGGCATTAAAATATCCTCAAGATTGGTCGGAACAGAGACTTAAAACCTGTTCGCGCGGTGGTGACGCACCTAAAAACGTTTTTTTCTTACTATGACCTTTAAAGAATCTATTCAACAAAAGTTAATCGCTGCCGCCAAAGAGTACTCAAAACTCGTTGGTTGTGGTTTTGTTATTAGATCCAACGATTTTAAATACAGAAATGAAGTCTTTTGTTTTGAAAATATGTTGAAAATGCTTAATAATAATCTATATGGATAAACGCGAATCTAGAGAAGATTATTTAGAAGCTATTCTTCAACTTTCAAGCGATGGGCATTGCCCTAAATCTATTGATGTCGCTAATAAGCTTGGTTTTAGCAAACCAAGTGTTTCTATTGCGGTTAAAAAGCTTAAGCAAGATGGTTTTATTACTGTTGAAGATGATGGCGGTCTTAAGTTAACCGAAAGCGGAAGAATGATTGCGAAACAAACGCTAGAAAAGCATAAATACTTAACAGCGTTATTTATAAAGATTGGTGTTGATCCGCTTCAAGCGGAAGAGCAAGCTTGCAAAATTGAACACGATATTAATGAAGAATCTTTTTTGAAACTAAAAGAATTCTTAGATAAGTAACTTATAATCTATTTGACACGTCATACATTAGTAATATAATTGTAATGGTTAGCGACAACTAACTATTATTTTTCTAGATATGTTAGTTTTAACTAACCGGAGGAAGCCATTATGCCAATTATGTTAGCCCCTTTAAATCAAGAACTAAAAGTAGTGAAGATTCTCCTAGATGAGAAGAACAAAAAGCACTTAGAGAGTTTAGGTATTTTAGTTAACTCTAAAGTCACTGTTGTTTCATCTATGAATGGGGGAGTGATTTTAATCGTAAAAGATGGTCGATTGGCATTAGACCGCTCCATAGCTTCCAAGATACTAGTAGCGTAGAAAGGTAGGAATTATGCTAAAAACACTAGATCAATTTCAAATAGGCGAGACTGGCCTAATTAAAAAAGTCGAGGGCGAGGGGCGCCTTCGCAGAAGACTATTCGACATGGGAGTTACTCCTGGTGCGACAGTCTATTTACGTAAAAAAGCCCCACTTGGAGATCCTTTAGAAATTACTATTAGAGGATATGAATTATCATTAAGGCTTTCCGAAGCCAAATTAGTGGTTTTAGAAGTGGAGGATAAACGTTAATGAAACGATTTGCTTTAGCGGGCAATCCTAACTGTGGTAAAACCACTTTATTTAATGCTTTGACTGGTTCCACCGCTCATGTTGGTAACTGGCCTGGCGTTACTGTTGAGAAAAAAGATGGAACATATAAAAAGCTTGAAGAACATATTTCCATCATTGACCTCCCTGGTATTTATTCGCTTTCTCCGTATACAAACGAAGAAGTGATTTCAAGAAACTACATTCTTGATGAAAAACCTGACTGCGTTATCAATATTGTTGACGCGACTAACTTAGAAAGAAACCTATATTTAACAACACAATTATTAGAGATTGATGTTCCTTTAATTATTGCGGTTAATATGGTGGACGTCTTAGATAAACAAGGCGATAAGTTAGATGAAAAGATTTTAGAGGAAAAACTTGGTGTCCCTGTTGTTAAAGTTTCTGCTTTAAAAGAGAACAATCTTGATGACTTAATGAAGGCGGCTTATGAAACTAGCAAGAAGCCAAGGAAAGGTCATAGCGTTATTCAAAATAAAGACATCAATCATTTAGTCGGTGACTTAACTATTGCCTTTAAAGGTAAAGGCGTCGCTAATCCATTGTTCCATGCGGTTAAATTAGCGGAAGGCGATGAGATTGAAGTTAAAGATCATGAAGACTTATTAGAGATGGTGGGCGAATTTAAAAAAACCATTAAAAATGACGTTTTTGGCGATGATATTGAGGCTATTATTGCTGATGAAAGATATAACTACATCGCTAGCAACTTCTCTAATGTCATTATTAGAAACGAAGAGAATAATAGTGAAGAAAAGGTTAAGACAACTAGAAGTGATAAAATTGATAAAGTTCTCACTCATAAGGTGTGGGGCCTATTAATCTTTGCGGCGATTTTATTCTTTGTCTTCCACTTAACATTCTCTGAAGATTTATTCTTCCTTCATTCTTTTGGAGTTAATTTCACTCCATGTTTTGAAGGTTCAATTTATGAAGGATTATTCTGGGGTGAAAAGGGTATAGCTTCTCCTGGAGTCATCTTATACAACTTCTTTGATATGTCGTTTAATGCGATTATTGGAGATGATGTCGTGGGTACGGCGCATGGTATGGGCGTACTCCGCTACGCGATGGAGTCTGGTTTGCCAGAACAAGCCCAGTGGTTTACTGGTTTTATTTGTGATGGTGTTTTAGGTGGCTTATTTGCTATTTTAGGATTCCTTCCACAAATCTTAGTTTTATTCTTATTCTTCTCCATTATGGAGGATACCGGATATATGGCTCGTGTCGCCTTTATCTTAGATAGAATTTTCCGTAAATTTGGTTTATCAGGAAGAGCCTTCATCCCTATGATTATGGGATTTGGCTGTTCCGTTCCCGCGATGATTAATACGAGAACTCTCGCTGATGAAAAAGAAAAAGTAGCGACGATTAGAGTTATTCCGTTTTTCTCTTGTGGGGCGAAGCTTCCTATTTTAGTAGCGATTTCTGGAGGTTTAGTCCAATATTTTGGCTTTGGTAATGCAGACGTTATTACATACTTAATGTACGTCATTGGTATTACCGCGGCGATTACTTGTTTAATTATTATGAGAAAGACCACGATGAGAGGAGAGGCCGCTCCATTTATTATGGAATTACCAGCGTATCACTTACCTCAATTTAAATCTCTCATGATTCACCTATGGGATAAGGCTAAACACTTTGTGAAGAAAGCTTTCACTATTATCTTAGCTTCCACCATAGTGGTGTGGTTCTTATCTAATTTTGGTTGGAACTGGTCATATTTAGGAACATTTGAAGGATCAATTCTCCAAAGTATTGGTCAATTTATTCAACCAATCTTTACTCCATTAGGCTTTGGTTCTCAATTAACATCTTTAGGCTTTGTCTTTGCGGTTGCCGCGATTACTGGTTTAATTGCTAAAGAAAACGTTGTTGCTACATTTATTACTATGGCAGCAATTGTTATTTCTTCTTTATCTCCAGAAGCCATTGAGGCGATTGAAGCAGATGAAGATGGTATTGAAGCCGCAGCTTCTTTAATTGCGGCCTCTGGTATTACATGGCAAGGTTGTATTTCCTTTATTGCCTTTAATATGTTAACCATTCCTTGCTTTGCTGCATGTGCGACTGCAAAAGCAGAATTAAGAAAAGGCACATTCAAATGGACATTATTATTCTGGATTGTCACTTCTTATGTGGCTTCTAGCTTTATTTATTGTTTCTTATCAATGTTTAGTAAAGAATCTTTAGCTTGGGCCATTCCAGTAACCATCTCTATGATTGCTGTCGCTGTTGCTTTCTTTGTTTTTATCCATTTCTATAACAAGAAAAAAGATTCTCAAAATTTAGGAGCTTAATTTATGTCTGGATTAGCTTTATCTATCCTTTTAGCGGTTATATGTATTAGTGCCTCTATTGCCCTCATAAGTATATTACTTTTCCGCTACATCTATAGACGGGCACATCATCTTCCGGTTGGGGATTGTGCATGCTGCCATACTAGTAAGAAAAAGATACTTAAGGCTTACCACAAGAAATATTCTTCTAAATAAAGATAACCCGCTTCAGTAAATGAGGCGGGCTTTCTTTTAGATTAAATCTAATTCTTTTTTAATTCCTTCTTTATCAAGATTTTGACCGATAAACACAAGTTTAATTAAGCGGTCACCATACTTCTCGTCATAATCATGAGCGAAGTTTTTATCATTTTCGATTAAGAATTGTAATTGTTTTTTGCTAAGTTTAACTGCATACCAAGTGCCGTTATTGGTGAGTTTTCTTTGTCTACCACATGATTCATAGACATAAGCGTATTTCTCTTCACCAACGAAATATAGGATTCCTTTAGCGCGGATAATGTTGCGTCCGTTACTTGCTACCCAATCTTCAAATTTTTCTCTTAAGAATGGTCTTCTACGATAATAAACAAAGGTATTGATATCATATTCATCAGCAGTGCCTTCATCATCGTTTTCATCAATGCCGTTTTCATGATGATGGTGATGGTGGTGATGATGTTCGTGTTCTTCTTCGTGATGATGGTGTTCGTGTTCATGTTCGTGCTCATCTTCATCTTCATCATGATCTTTATCAGCATCTACTTCGTTTGACCAGTCTTCAAATTCTTGAATCCAAGCTGCGCTTGTAGCGGCTTTTTCAAAAGAGAACATATTTGTGTCTAATATTTCTTTCATATCGACATCGCAGTAATTAGTTTCAATAATCTTCGCATTGGGTTGTAAGGCTTTGACTGCTTTCTTTACTCTAAGCAATTCATCTTTAGAGATTTCATCAACCTTATTTAATATAACAACATCACAGAATTCGATTTGTTGAATGACAAGATTTTCTAAATCTTCTTCGCCTCTTACTGTGTCTTTAAAGACATCGCCACAGCCAAATTCATCTTTAAGTCTTAAAGCATCAGTAACTGAAACAACAGCGTCTAAATGATAGAAGAGAGGAAGTTTTTGCTTTTTAAATTCTTCTTCCATATAGCAGATGGTTTGAGCGATAGGGATAGGCTCACAAATACCAGATGCTTCAATTAAGATATGGTCATATTTTTGTGAATTAACTAAATCAGCAAGTTGCTCAATTAAGTCTTTCTTTAAGGTGCAGCAAATACAGCCATTTTGTAAGGCGACAAGGTTTTCGTCTTTAGAAGAGACAACCCCACCTTGTTCAATGAGTTCGGCATCGATATTGACTTCTCCAATGTCATTAACGATAACAGCGCATTTATAGCCCTTAGTGTTTTTAAGGATATGGTTAATTAACGTCGTTTTACCACTTCCTAAATAACCAGTTATTAATGTAATAGGTACAGTTTTATAGTCCATAATTTTTGTCTCCGAGAGGTATTGTATCACTTTGCTTTATTAAGTGATAATTAAACGCATTGAAATGGTTTTATTTTATTAAAAAAAGTCCACAATCGCTTGTAGACTTCTTCCTTAAGTTAAATTGTTAATTATGCACCGTATCTAAGAGCCATACCATCAACATAATCTTGAATGGTGTATGTTGATTGACCATAGACTAATGTTGAGAGAGCGCTTTCAGCTGTTTTATCAACGAAATTCTTTTTGAATTGTGGATAAGCATTATATCCGTTTGTGTTGGCGGATGAGCAAGTGTCATATTTAGATGTAACAACCGCTAATTGTTCGCCACTAAATCCATTAGTGGTTCCGATTGATGCATTTCTACTATTTCTATTTTTATCACCATCCCAAGTAACACCGCCATTAAGCCAAATAGTATCTTCTCCGCCAAATTCTCCAAGAGAAAGAGTGAATGTTTGGTTATTGGTTCCCCAATTGTACGCACCATCTGAATTACCGATTCGCATAATGACATTTAAGCCAGATGTTGCTTCTTCTAGATTTACATCAAAATACCAGAGACCTTTGTAATAATCACTTAAGACCTCTTCTTCAACTTTGATCTCAGATTCGCCGTTAGAATTCCAACAGTAAGCCCACATAGTGCTACCTGTCCACCAACCAGTATTTGGATCAGATGAATTGTTGTTATCGATAATCCAAACTCTTCTTGTGTTGGTAGGGGCTTCGGCTTTGACAGCGGTAACATTGTTTGATTTGCTGAAGTTAGAAACTAAGCCAACAGCACCCGCCATACAAAATGCACTAGTTAATCCAATTAAACTAATAACAATCTTTTTGTTCATTTTAATATTTCCTCCTAGTTGTGTTCTTCTACAAAGAAACACGGATATTAAGAATGTTGCTTTATATTTTACACAACTATTTGAATAGTTCAACATTTTTGTGATTTATGGCAGTTTTACCCTCTTTATTAAGCTAGACTTTTTTGTATAGGTTAACTCCGCTTCGTAAATTCTCAGAGTAAATTCCGGTTTTAGCCAAAAACAGGATTTTATCAAACT